>JAESST010000013.1 GCA_016763995.1 Flavobacteriales bacterium
AATACCTTAAGAGATACTATTACAGTATCTAGCTGCGATATGTATGCTTGGATAAGCAATGGTCAATCCTATACAATGACAGGCGTGTATTCAGATACTAATATGGCTGTATCAGGATGTGATTCTATCTCTGTATTGGACTTAACGATCAACAATACCTTAAGAGATACGATTACAGTATCTAGCTGCGATATGTATGCTTGGATAAGCAATGGCCAATCCTATACGATGACGGGCATGTATTCAGATACCAATATGGCTGTATCAGGATGTGATTCTATATCTGTATTGGACTTAAGCATCAACAGTACCTTACGAGATACGATTACAGTATCTAGCTGCGATATGTATGCTTGGATAAGCAATGGCCAATCCTATACAATGACAGGCGTGTATTCAGATACTAATATGACTGGATCTGGATGTGATTCTATCTCTGTGTTGGACTTAACGATTACTTCAGTGAATTCTGCTGTAACAAGAACAGGATTTGATCTTATTGCTGATCAAGCAGGTGCTACTTACCAATGGTTAGACTGTAACAATGGAAATGCTCCAATAGCAGGAGAAATATTTCAAACGTTCTCTGTTGGTCAGAATGGGAGCTACGCGGTAGAAGTAACATTAAATAATTGTACTGACACCTCTAGTTGTTTTAGTGTAATTAATGTAGGCGTAGATGAGATAAGAGCTGAAAATAGATTATTAGTTTACCCAAATCCTGCGGATGAAAGAATTACCATTGAAACGAATAAAGAATCTATAGGTTCAATGGTTCAGATTTTCGGAGTAAATGGAAAGTTAATATTTGAAGGTAAGCTTCAATCAACAAAGCAGCAGATTGACGTGTTTAACTTAGCTGATGGAATTTATTTTATTAAGATAGGAACAAGCATTAAGAAGTTGGTGATTTCTAAATAGAGATCATTATTAGATAAAAGAGCAGCAAAAGAATTTCTTGCTGCTCTTTTTGTTTTCAATAATTAATGGTTCATTGATTCAAAAAAAGGATCAAAACCAATTGTTGTGTACGAGTTAATACAGGATGAACTTCTCTCTGTAAACTCAATAAAAGCTATTGCATAAAAAACCCAAGTCTAAAAAGACTTGGATTTAATTCTAATGGGTGGAAGATTGGTATGACTTCGTCTGACTATTTACTTCTGTTTGACCTTCATCATTTAAGGTCCTAATTGTTTCACAATTACTTTTTTTTGCCTTTCCAAATTCGAGTAAACTCAATTTGAAGGCAAAAAAAAGCCCGATGCTTTCGTATCGAGCTTTAAATAATGGGTGGAAGGTCGGACCAAGTTCGAATCTTAATCTCTGATATTTTTGCATTATTAAAAGTGATCTAGAATGAACGCCACTGTATGAATCGTGCGTTTTGGTGAAGATAATGTTTCGTTTACTAAATAGCCAGTTCTGCGAAATGGTTTATTTTTTTTCAATTATCAATAGGCCAATTCGCAGAGTTGGCGGGGCTTCCAGAATGCGGAAAACTTTCGTCTAGTTCTCTTAGTTCATCATACTTTGTTGTAGTAGATGATGTGTCTTTGTGCATTTTATTATATTCAACATACTGATACGATGAAGGAACAGGAACAACTCCTTTCTGAAGAATTTGAAAATTGGAAAGGAGCATTGGACCAAACAGATGATGTCTGTTTGTTTGGTGTGCGTTTTTAATAAGGAGCTATAGACTTGGGATAAACATCAATAATTTCCATTTTAAATAATGGAAATTAACAACTGTCTTCTTTTTGATTAATTCTAAAGAATATGATGTTCAAATGCTCCATTTTGTCAGTTCTTCCTTGAGGTGTCAATTTTATCTTTGAATCATTAACTATAATTGATTCAAATATTTAGTTGAATTTTCGCTACTTACTTTACGAAATTTTCCTAAATTCATTGATTATTAATTTACTAACTTAATTACTAATCTCTAACTACTAAAGTCATGTCAAAAAAACAATCGACTCCTCTTATTACTTTTTTACGAAAATCGGATCAAAATGGTGGAGAGCTAGAAATGCTCACCACCAGTCAAGACAAAAAAAATATTCTCAAACGAAGACTGGGACAAAAGCTTATTGCTAAAAATACAGGTAAAGGAGAAGAAGTCGTTGTGTTGGGTGCGGGTGTAGCCGGTCTATCTGTCGCCTATGAATTGTTGAAACATACAGCTTACAAGGTAACTGTTTTAGAGGCTGAAAATAGGGTAGGAGGTCGAAGTTTAACGGTACGCCCTGGAGATAGTTTTACTGAGAATCCTGAAAACAATCCTAAAGTAGAGTATACTCAGACTTGTAAATTTACAGTAGAAGATTCGTATAATCAGCCTTACTTGAATTGCGGTCCTGGACGGATTCCCTCTGCACATCGAGATGTACTTAACTATTGTAAAACACTTGGTGTGAAATTGGAAATCTATGTCATGCAAAGTAGATCCAATGTGGTGTATGACGGTAAAAAATTCTTAGATAAGAATGGGAAACCGGTATCTATTGTGAATCGTAGATTAGCAAATGATCCAAGAGGATACTTTTCTCAGTTTATGTATGCATTACCTGAATTGTTAAAAACAATTGAAGAAAGTTCTGATCCTACTCAGTATGAAAAATTCTTAAGCTTTGTAAGGCCTCTAATGGACGCTTTGGACAATACTAAGGATGGGGAAGGTAAATTTAAAAGCTGGCTCAAGAAATTTGGTGATTTAAGTGACGAAGGAATTTTTGAAAAAACATCTCGCTCCGGATATACGGAATTGCCTGGTAAAACTATGATGGGAGAAGAAGAAAACATCAAACCAAAGCTTGACTTTACAAAAATGTTGGATTCTGAATTTTGGAACTTGAGTTTTTACCAGCCAGATGATTTTCTATGGCAGCAAACTTCATTTCAGCCAGTAGGAGGAATGGATATGTTTGTAAAAACATTGGCAGCAGAAGTTCAAAAGTTGGGAGGCAAAATTATTTTAAGTGCCCCTGTATCAAAAATAGACAGAAAAGGAAATGAATACCTAGTAACATATAAAAATGCGGATTCAGATCAAATACTAAAAGCACATAAGTGCTTTAGCAATATGCCTATTCCTCTGTTACAAGATAAGATCACGAAGAATTTAATCAAAGGGAAATCATTTGCCAAAGCTTTAGACATTGTATTTGACCACAAAGAATTTTTACGCCCTACCGCTAAAGTTGGATGGCAAAGTAAGCGTAAGTATTGGCAAGATCCAGATGATGAAAACACGGTTCCAATTTTTGGAGGAATTTCATGGACCAATCACCCAATGGTGCAAATGTGGTATCCATCGAATGACTATCACCAAAACCTTGGAATCTTAACAGGCACCTATAATTTTGGGGATAATGCGGTAAAATGGGGCAATAACGATCCAGCTTGGCGATTGAAACAAGCAAGAGAAGGTGCTGCTCAGTTGCATGGAGAAGAATTTGCTGATCAACTAGATCATGGATTGACGGTAGCTTGGCAAAACATAAAGACACAGCGAGGTGGTTGGGTCGATTGGACAAAAATTGACGACCAAACCAAAGACCCTAAATTGAGTTACCAAGCCATTTTACAAATTAGAAAAAGATTCTTGTCAATTGATTCAGATCATGAAAAACATGAATCTGCAGAATGGGTGTTTAATGAATTGCAAGAAGGAGACGACGGTTTTTACATTGTAGGAGATCAACTGTCTTCTTTACCAGGTTGGCAAGAAGGAGCGATCTCATCTGCGTTGGTCGCTTTTGGATTGTGCACCAAAATGAAAGGATTTAAAGCACCAAGATTACTTCAAGTTCCATTTACTGCTCAATTAGTAGAGGGGAGATAGAATGCTAAACCCGAGGCTGAAAATATTCAGCCTCGGGTTTTATTTTTTATGCCTGATCAAGTTTAATGGCACAAAAAAGCCCGATGCTTTCGCATCGAGCTTTAACAATGGGAGGAAGGATTACTTGAATGACTTAGAAAGACCTCAATATATGACTAGAAAAGTTGGACGAAATTCTATTTTTCTAAAATTGGATTTATCAATAACTAGAATAGGGATTCCACCCTTTAGTTTAATTGATTAAATATCTATGTAAGTTATTGGTTTAATAAATAACTCGTTTTATGGTTGACCCTAAAAGTGCAAGTGGCAGCAATTGTTGTATCAGGAACAAGGTAGATCATTGTATACCACTCATGCTGTCTTGTTGGGTAATTTTTAATAATAAAAAGTTCATTGTCTACTTGAACAATATTGTTCGCGGGAATAGTATCCTTGAAGTTTAAACTGCTGTAGAAATTCTGCGCGGTGTCAGGAATTGAGAACTCTGGTGATGTTGGGTAGGTATTTTCGTATTTAATAATAATCTGTTCTCCATGACTGAAAAGCGGTTTTCCAGTAGGAGAATGAAGTAAAAAGGAAAGGTAATTGCTTCCCGTTTCCAGTATTTGTATGGCAGTAGGATCTGGATTTCCAGCCGTCATTAAAGGAAGGTGTGCACCAAAGGAGAGGGTAGAAATAATTTGAAAAGAGCTAGAATCTTTTCCTACTCCATAGCCAATTACATAATCTATAGCCTTAATTGTTAAGCTGTCTAAAAAGAGGCTAGCTACATTCGTGCTATCAAGAATTGAATCCAATTTAATCAAATTCCCCTGTGGAATAGTTTTCCCTTCCCATAGACCGATCCAATTTTTTTCTTTTTTTGGGTTGCTACCAATAGGAGTATTATAGTTAACCATAATCATATTGCTTGATAAGATTTCTCCACTTATAATGGTATTTTGGTGAAACTGAGGAGCAATGCTATCAATAGGAGGGAGAGGACAAGGAGGAATAGGAACAGGTTTGTCGGGCTTATTAATTATTATAAATAACCAGAGCAATGAACTTAGAATTAAAACGCCTAGTAAAATCAGTAGGACAGTAGCTACTCGAGAATTTTTCATTTGTTTTTATTTAATGATATTTTTTACAATTGCAACTAAGGCAGTTTTCCTGACATTCGTATTGCGCCTCATTCCCATTAAAAGTCCAAGATGCAGCAATATCTTTTTTTTGTTTTCCTATTCCATAAACAATCGTGTACCAGGTATTGCGGGCAAAAGGAAAGTTGTTAATTACTAAGTCGCCACTGTATTCCGAATCATTGATTCGATATTTTTTAAATCGATTGTTGGTGTAAGAAAATGTCTGGCCTTGTTGAATGCCAATCCAATTGTTGTTCGCCTTTGGGTTGTTTCCCAATGGACTGCAATAATGAATAACAATGTAATTACTCCCAATTTCAATCGGTTTAACCAAGGTTCGGGTTGATTTTCCAGTTTTAAATTGGGGGGATTGCCAAGGCAAAAATAGCGTTGCCGCCACACTGCTTAAAGAATCACCAAGTCCATAGCCAACAATGTAATCTTGTCCTACTTCTAAGGCTAAAGAATCAAAAGCGTAGGAACCACATCGTTTGCTATCCTCAATGAATATGCGCTGTAATACAGAATCTGTGTAGTTAATATAGGATCCTTTCCACAGCCCAATCCAGTTCTTGTATTTTTTTGGATTATTATTTAATGGAGTTTCATAGCTAACGCTAATAACCTTTGTCGCCACAAAATTTCCACTTAATACTATTCCCTCTTGGTAGTTTTTTCCACATTCATTTGGACAACTAAGGCAGGCCTCACAATTAAATGGGACTCCGAGAATTTTTGGTTTAAAAAGGAAATCACACAATAAAAAAATCAAGCAAAACAAAATCAAAGAACTCAACAATAGCAGCAGACCTTTAAGGAGAAAGGACCAATTGAAGCGTATTTTATTGTTGTAGGGCATGTTCGGATTTTAGTTTATTCTGTTTTAAAGCTAGCTGCAGCGATTCCCACTTTATTATTTAAGAGGCTATCGGATTGTGCTCCCAAACCATAAACAACCGTATAAGTTGACATGCGTTTAAGGTTTAAATGCTCCATAACTATTGTTCCGTAATTTTCATTATTTGTTATAATTTGTGATTCAATTGGCTGTTGATTACTAAATGATTTAGGCGATAAAGCCCCTGAATAAATAGAGATCCAATGTTTGCTTTGTTTAAGGCTGTTGAAACTGGGTGTCCAATAATCCACAGCGATAGATTGAGCATAGCTATATTTTACACAAACTCCACTTTCTATTGATTTTAAGCTGCTTGGTGGGCAAATTTCCGCAGGAATGCTTAGCGTAGCACAAATGGTATTTGTTGAAAGTGAGTCGGCAACTTTAAGCCCTAAGCCAATTGTGTAATTGAGTTGTTTGTTAATATTTAGGTTTCGAAATAAGACCATGCTTAAGTCGTTTTTGTCAATCACTTGTGTTATTAATGTGTCCTCCATTAATCCTACCTGAAAGCCCTGCCACAGGGCTAAATAATAGCTATGCTCGCTATGGTTTGTGCCTGATAAAGAAGTAATGCCAATACTGGCTGTTTGGTAATCCAAAAGAGTTCCGCTTAGTTGAATAGATGCTTTTTTTCTAATTTCTGCCTGGCATGGAGCAGGGCAATTATCGGGATTAAAAAGCAAGGGCTTTTGGGAAATTGCTTGAAACATAGAACTGCTAAAGAACATATAGGACGCAATACAACAAAGCGTGAGAAGTGTTAGAGCAATAATGCTTAAAATTTTATATCGAGGCCATTTGATAGATTTCATTGATTAAACCTCCTACATCTTCAATTACTAATTTGCAATAAATGTAATCCAAGCCACCAAGCCATTCGGATTGGGTACGGTCTCAGCTTTATCTCCCATTAAATAGGCCAACGTATATAACTTTTGGCGTTCGAGGGTTGTTTCTAAGTGGAGGTCTATGTTAACATGTTCTCCGCCATAAGATTGCTTTACTCTTATTAGACTAGTAAAATCTTCAATTTTTATCTTGTTAAAATTCGGAGTCATTCCTCCTTTAAACAAAACAATGTAATTGCTCATACGCTTAGGGAAATTCCCATTCGGAATTTCATAAGAGCACCTGAATACATCGTCGGTAAAGTTGAATGGAATGACTCGTGTCTGATTATTGGATTCCCAGCTTTGATCAATTCTGTTTTTATCTTCTACGACCATAGGAATGTGTACGGATACTGGATAATTATAAAAGTCTTCAGAACTGGAATCCCTAATTTGTAATGCCACCGTGTATTCGAATTTTTTCATATTTAAATTGTCGAAGGAAAGCACAGATATTGGCTTTTTACTATCAATTTTTTTTGTTGCAATAGTATCCTGAATCCGACCTATTTCGCTAGACTGCCAGCAAACTAAATTGTAATCTCGCTCTTTACTATTAGCCCCATACACCCATTGAATTGTAACATTCATTATTTGTGGAGAAATGTATTTACAGCGCAATAGGAATTCATTGCCTCTGTTCCTTAATGGTGAAATGGTGTCAGAACAATTAATACTACTACAATCTCGATCGATCAATAGGCCAGCTTGCAAAGAGCTTGAAGTTGGATTACTGTTAAGTGTTAACTGGCTTGTCTTTTCATTAATAGTATAGCTGGCAATGCACAGTGATACTAGTAAAAGAGAAATTACACTCAAGATAAAACGAGTAAATATGTTATTTGACACACGACAATTTATTGGGGTAGAAAAGAGAAAGGGAACATAATACCAGTTGGAATCATGTTCCCTTAAACAATTCTATTTATATAGAAATTCTATTTCGCTACAAATTCTGTCCAAGCAGCTAGTCTCTTTAAATTAGGAGTATTCCTGTCAGTAGGGTCATATTCAGTGCCATATCCCATAATATAGGCAATGGAATAGGTATTGCCTATCCTTAATGGATTTTGATTACTGAGTGGAATAGATACATTCTGAATGTCTTGTATTTTAACAGTTGCAAGCATATCTTTTGGATCGTTTTGGTAAAACCAATTACTAATTGCACCATTTTTCAAGACAACAAATTGAGGAAATGGACCTATTGCATTTCCGTTGGGAACATTACAACTCAAGCTTAAGCTATTTGAAGCTTGATTGGTTAACAATACAGAAGTCTCAGAACTTGGATCTGATGAATAAGTCTTACCTGACTGTCTTTCTGGATCCAAGGGAATATTCACTGATACCGGGAAATATTGCCCGTTAGTTGATAAATTTCCTTCGTTTAATGAACCTCCTAGGCCTAAGGCAATCGTATAAGAAAACTTATCCATATTGAGGTCTGCGAAATCTATCGTCCATGATTGAGTGGAATCTCCTTCTATCATTTTGAAAAATTTTGGTTTAGTCCCAATTTCATCACCTTGGTAGCATGCAACGTAATATTTCCCATAAGAAGGTAAGGTTCCTGTAATTCCAATTAAGGTAACATTTAATGTTTGTGGGCCCTTATACTCACATTGCATATGAAATTTAGCTTGTTTTTGATCAATTGAAGAACTGGTGGCTTTAACTTCAGGTTCTGCGACAGTATTACTCATCATTATATTGTTTTAAATTTTCCTACTCTATTAAAATGGCTTTTCGGAATTCGCCTTTTCGTTGAGCTACAAAAATCAAACAATCAACTAATGAACGTTATACCTTATGTTCTAAATACTTGCAATTATGTTCTTTTTTGAAAGAAGGCAAAGCAAATGCTATGGATAAGAAAACCTTCATATTTTTTCCTTTTCCTTAGTAAAGCCTTGATATATCTTAGAATTTAATCTTTAAGCATAAAAGGATTTTAATCCAATGCATAAAACAAAACTTAGAACATAAGAACAACATTCAAGAACATAGTTTATAGTCTTTAAAAACCAAAACCAATTGATTTGCAGTGCTCAAGTTAGATATTGAAAAGGAACAGCAAAAATGTTAAGTAGCATATTAAAGACATTTAAAGAAACGATTTACCATCACATGAATCAATTCCCATTTGAAGGACATGAGGTGAAAGTGGCGTTTATAAATAAAAATAAGGAGGAACAACTTACTGAAGATGCAATCAATGTTGCATTGTTTAGCAGTACGGAGAAAAGAGAAATTATGGGACACGCAACATTTGGAACACCTACAAGCGGTCATAATGCCATTGAGCAAAGTCCCCCCTTAAAACTGTCGTTAAATGTGCTGTTAATCTTTAACTTAAATGATTACGTAAATGCGCTTGATTCATATGCACAAGTATTGGGGTATTTCTACAACAACAACAGTCTTGATATTGCTTTTAATGGCTTTAACACTAAGGTTAGTGTGTTAATGTCTGGCTTTAGAGATTTGGAGGAAATTGAAATTCAAAGCAATTTTAACCGGCCAGGAACACCATTGCTCAGATACGAATTAAACTATGCGCTGATTTCAGGTACATCCGAACAATTACCTATGGTCAGTAAAAAACCAGTTTTATCTGCTGGAATTCCCCAAGCGGGAACATTGGGCTTCGATCCCATGTTGCTGAACTTTATTTATAGTCCGGTAGAGCGTAAACTCAGTAAGATCACTAATGCAACAACTACTTTTTGTTCCATTGGTTTTAATCAAACTACGGGCGAATTAAATGAAATGATTAAAACTAGGTTCAGCGCCTTGATCAACAGTTATGATAAGGCCAAAGATGATATAGAAAAGTTAAAAGAAAATTTGATAAAAGAGATTGAGAAATTCCCATCAAAGAAAAATTCGATTAGGCCATTTATTCCTTCATTTGAAGTACTGATCAACTTAATTGAAATATACCGCATCAATCTACAGGAAGTAGAACCAGCCACAAAAGACAATTATGACTTGATTTGCGAATTAGCTAGAAAACAAACAGAAGGGAGTAAAGCTTTATCCGGGCAATTTTTGCAAAACCTTCTTTACACCACTCAATACCAGCAAATCACAAAGAGTATTATCATTCAAGTTGATTTATTTAATATGGAGGGGAACAGTACTTACGATAATGAAGGTACAATTCGTCAACCTCTATTTAAAGTGAATCAAAGTCTCATTTCTACACAAAAACACACGAAGTGGTGGCAAATACAAGATCGACTAATTAGCTTGAAAACTACTTATAACTCACATATAGAGCAGCTAAAAAAAGATTCTGATGAAGAAGATTTTAGAATATTCAGAGGACGGCTCAGCGTTCTTATGGATGCGCTGACAAAACCTTTAAAGGAGATGAAATTGCTCAACAAAAAGCACAATCAATTGAATGGTCAGCGTCCAAATCCTGTTTCATCGCTTGAAAGTACTGCTCCAAGCTATGAGAAAGAATACATAATAAATTTTACAGAAACATATAAAGCAGTGAATTACCCCAAAGGAAATGAAGAATGCATTTCAACAGTTCTGGCGGATGACCTGCAAATTTTTTTAAACTCAACAATTCAAATTAATAATTAACAAAAACAACTAAAATGGCACAATACAAAACCCCCGGGGTATATGTAAAAGAAGAAAATTCATTTGGCTCAAGCATCGTAGCAAATGAAACGGCAGTTCCGGTATTTATCGGGTTTACCGAAAAAATGACCAATAGAATTGGGGAAACATTACCTACAATAAAAGGTTCAAAAAACATATATGTTCCTGTAATGGTGAGAAGTGTATTGGAATATGCCGAGTCTTTTGGAGGGCCTGATAAAACAGGTACAATGAAGGTCACACAAGAAGGTACCGAACAGAAACCGTATTACATTTCAAAAATTACAAAAGGGCCGGGAGAAAAATTATATACTCCAGGCTTTATGCAGCCTTCAATCGCTAATTATTTTGCCAATGGTGGAGGCATGTGTTACATTATATCATTGGGAGATTATAACTTGTTTAATAGGAGTAAGGCCGGCACTCAAGTAAATATGGAACTGATACAAAAGGCCCTAAATGAAGCAGAACAGTCAACCCTAATTCTACCCACAGATCTTATTCGTTATGGAGATGCCAATTATTATAACTGGTGCAATCAGTTTATCGCATACTCAGAAGAAACCAAAAGGCAATTTTGTGTTTTAGATGTTGTTATGAATGATCCAATGAGTTCGATTTTGAACGAGGAGGATTCTGAAAAATATAGAACCAATATTACCGCTGACCCTCTAAAATTTGCGGCAGCCTATTATCCTTACTTAAAGTCTTTAACGCCTTATGCATACAATGATACGGACGTTTATTTTGAAAATACTCCTTTAGCCCAGTATTCTAAAAACGGATATGGTTATGAAGGTGTGCTGGATAACGGTGGAACCATATTAATAAAGTCGACTTATCTGACAATGGAGGAAGCTGAGAAACCCCTTATTAAAATTGATAAAAATGGAACCGATGAAATTAGTATAGAAGTTGCAGGCAATGGGTTTATTATCAAGATTAAAAGTACAGGTGAAACAACGAAAGAGGCATTGACAAAAAAATGGAATGATGTAACAAATAAAAAAGGATACACACTTGGTTTTAATGAAAATTTTGCAGCCTCAAGTGAAGCGGCAGATTTAACATTCATAGAGAGTAATTCTTGGATTTCTAATGAGGAGGTCAAGCCCTTTATTATTAAGCGGATTGCCGGTCTTAGCTCAGCTACAACTAAGGTAGATGTGAAATTTGTAGAAGGGGCATTTAAAATGACAGAAGATGTAAGTCTCGCTTCATTAACTATTGATTGTGTTTTAAACAACAGCCCTGAAGTGATATATGCGGAAATTAATAGCTATTTGAACAGTACCGTTGAAGAAATTGAGAAATTAACTGAATTTGAAACACCTCCAGCTGCTGAAGATGAATATATAAGGCGTCAAAAAATTAAAGATGCTTATACATTTTCATTAAATTCTAAATGGGAGAATCTGAATGTGAATAATTCAAACACCGAGCTGATTAAAGTAATTGTTCCCGATAATGCTAAAATAGAAGATGTTAAATCTTACTTGGCAGCGAATTACATTCACTTACCAGCTTCTCCATTTATGGCTGGCATATACAGCCGCATGGATAATGCGAGTGGTGTTTGGACTCCGCCAGCGAATGTATCTCCAACTGGAGTAACAGGACCAGTGGTAAACTTAACTGCTGATCAGCAACAGGATTTTAACGTCAGTGCTTCTACAGGGAAGTCCATCAATGCCATTCGAAGTTTTACGAAAAGAGGAACGCTTGTTTGGGGAGCTAGAACAAACGACGGCAATAGCTTAGACTGGCGTTACATTAACGTAAAGCGTTTGTTTATTGCTATAGAAACAGACATCAGAATGGCATTGGAAGCCTATGTATTTAAGCCCAATGTGCACAATACATGGGTAGAGGTGAAAACCATGATAGATAGCTATTTATTTGGCTTATTTAATAATGGTGCTTTTGCAGGAGAAACCCCTGAAACCAGTTATAAGGTGTTAATTGGGCTAGGGGAAACTATGACCGAGCAAGATGTATTAGATGGTTTAATGAAAGCAAGCATACAAGTGGCTCCAGTGCGTCCAGCAGAATTCATTGAACTTACCTTCTCTCAATTGGTGGCACAATAAGCTTATCAGGGTTAAAATCAGTAAAATATTAAATTAATTAGTTCAAAAAAAATAAATTATTATGGCAACAGATGCACAAGCAGCAATCATTACAGATTATCCAATATCAGCATTTAGGTATTCAGCAACAATTGGTGGCACTGCAATTTCTTTTAGTGAAATCTCAGGATTAAATATGGATTATGATACTACAGAATACAAAGAAGCTGCAGCAGGAGGTGTAAGAACCATTCAGGTCGCGGGACAAAGACAAGCACCTTCACTTACCTTGAAAAGAGGCTTGTTTAAGGATGGTCTTGAATTGTATGAATGGTTTAACTCCATTCATACTGGGAAATTTACAAAAAAGGAGGTGGTGATTTCCTTGCTTGATAATGAGAACAAATCAATTATGACTTGGAAAGTGATGAATGCATTTCCGACTAAGTTTGAAGGGCCTAGTCTCGATGCAAAGTCCAATGAAGTAAGCTTTCAATCGATCGAAATTAAGGGAGATTCTATTGAAGTCAGTAATTAAGCATGGAACCTGTATTAGCATACCGTTTTTACATTCGAATTTTGAATGGGAAGAAGAATACGGTACTAAGGGCTCAAAGTGTTAGTGGGCTAAGTGTCGATATAAAATTAGATGACTTTGATACGCTTGGAGGGCAAAAAAAAATGCCCGCGAGTGTAAATTTTCCAAACCTAGTGCTTAAAAGAGCAATACTTGAAAAAGGAGAATCCATGGGGAATAATGCAATGGAAATGCTGAATAATTTAAAAGTGGATCGTATGGATTTGGGTATTCACCTTTTAAACGCACAGGGTAAATACACCAGAAGCTGGAATGTTATAGGGGCTTATACCATAAAATGGGACATGTCGGAATTGAGTGTTACCTCTAAAGAGGTTGTTATGGAGACTGTTGAGTTTAAATACAAGTATTTAAGAGAGATAAAGTAATGGATGTTGAAATAGAAAAAATGACAATTAAGGCAGGGGTGAAAGAAGAATTGAATAAAACGATAGAAACTAATCCTTGGCAAAAAGAAGTGGACTTAGAATTGTTAATTGAAAAATGCACGGAGCGGATTTTGCGCCAGTTAGAAAACAGAAGCTAGGATGGAAGATCTATTGAAAATTTATTCATACAGTGATTCAGAGCGAAAGAGCAAGTTAGGCGTTTTTCAATGTAAAGTAAGTCCCACAGCTTTTAAAATGGAACAAAATAACCTTTATGGAAACCTATATGCCATAAATGGCAGAATTCCCCTTAGCGCATTTAGCAGTGGAGGTAAAAATAGCACTGAAGTAACTCTTGTATTGGATGGTACTGGTGCTTATGCTTCTAAAAATAAAGAACCAATTAGTGTCGTAACACAGCTTATAGATTTAATGAAAAATACAACAGATTATATCGGTTCAATTCATCAACCTCCTTTTCTTAAGTTGGTTTGGGGAAACTTACCTGTTGTATTGTGTCGGGCAGAAAAATTGGATGTAGCGTATAAAACGTTTAATAGCAAAGGTGTTCCTGTTCGGGCAGATGTTCGACTAATATTTGTACAAGATGCAGATGTAGAATTAAGTGAACGGCAGGCCAACAAAGAATCGCCTGACTTATTTCATGAGCACCTTGTTCTTAATAATGAAACTTTGGCTTCCATCTCTTATCAGTATTACGATAGTACTAATCACTTATACTTAATCGCGAGTACGAATAATTTAGATAACCTTTATGATTGCGAGCCTGGGACAACTTTATTGATTCCACCACTTAATACCGAAGAGCGTTTTGAGTGATGCGATAACAGTAATTCTTGATGGCAAGAATAAGGAAGATATTAGTGATCGCTTAATTTCTCTTTCTGTCGAATATGAAGTGAATAACGTGCCTTGGGCAGAGCTAAGTATGCTTGCTGGAGATTTTGCAAACCGCAAATATCCACTCTTTCAGGAAGGTGGATACAAAGTAGGAAAGGAGCTAGACATAAAAATTAGATATGAAGGTGCCAGCCAAAAAGAACAAAGCATTTTTAAAGGAATTATTACCAAGCGAAAATTTGAGTCGAGAGATGGTTTGCCTTTAATGGTACTCGGACTCAATGATCCATCCTTTCAACTGAAGGATGCGGTGAATACAGCATTTTTTATCAATAAAAATGATGAAGAGATGATTAAGCAAACGCTTAAGCCATTTGGAGGACTTTCCTTAAAAAAAGCAAATGCTGGATTAAGCAGTTTCAAATTTGATCAATATGTTAAAAAGCAAACAACAGGTTGGCGTTTTATTTTAGATCGGATAAAGGCACATGGCATGTTAATGAGCTTAAGTAACGGGGCGATGAAGATTGTAAAATTGGATGAAACAGAAGGAGAATTAAAACTTGATGTTGGAATAGATAATATTATTGAAATAGCGCTCGAAGAGGATGTATCAGCTTTAAATAAAGAAATAAAGTTGAACTATTGGGATGTGGAAAAGAATGAATCTATGGAGCTGAAAAGAACGTTTTCGGGGGCAAGTGAAAAAAAAATAAATGCGAGTTCATCCTATGTCTTTCTCGATATTACGAGTAAGGCGGAAGCGAATGCTATGCTCGATTATTTTGGAAGTAGGCAAGAGCTAAATCAAGTAAAGGGGGCAATTACCATTTTAGGAAACTCTTCAGTGCGATTAATGCAAAAGTTAAGCATCAATAGTTTGCCAAGTGGTTTCAAAGATAATTACCCCATTACAAACGTTAGCCACAAGGTAAAATTGGGTATGTGGACCACAAAAGTTGGGATTGGAATTTCTAACTTTTCTCTGCTGAATGGGAATAGGCAAAAAGAGGCTCAATCAAATAAAAACAAAGAAGTTGAAATTGCCAAAGCCTTAAAATGGGAAAAAGACCCACAAGGTCTAGGTCGTGTTCCAGTTCAAGTAATGGCATTTGGAAAAGAAAAATATTGGGCATATCCCGCGCAAATGACTACTGGTTCTAAGCAACGAAGTTTTATACTTCCAGAAGAAGGAGAACAAGTGGTGCTTGGTTTTATGCACAACACATACAATCAGGGGGTAATTCTAACGTCGGTTTACTTAAAAAAGAACCCACCTAAATCGCCTTTTAAAATGGATGCTAAATCTCCAGTTGGCTTTATCTCTAAAGAAGGTCTGCAGTTGATTTTTGACGATGAAAAAAAGAAAATTCAAATCACGACACCAAAAGAAAGCAAGCTTATTCTAAGTGATGGTGATGGCATTGACTTAAAGAGTAAAAAGGATATAAACTTAGACAGTAAAGGGAAAATTAGCTTAAAAGCGAGTGGAACAGTTAAAGTAAAAGGACAAACTATTAATCTAAACTAAAAAAATGGGGAAGCCAGCTGCAAAAAAAGGAGATACGATCGTTTCAACAGATATACACCTAGTACAAATTCCAACACCTACGGGTCCTGTTACTGTTCCTCTTCCACATCCATTTAAAGGGGAACTAACTACAGGTTTAAGTAATAATGTAAATGTAATGGGTAAACCTGCAGCCACAAAAGGTAGTGGAGGAGAGAATAAACCAAAGCATGTAGCGCTGGGGATAAAATTCTTAAAAAATCCGACTAATAAAGGAACTGTTTTTATGGGAAGCTTTACCGTAAAAATAAATGGAAAACAAGCCGCAAGGTCAGGAGACATGGTCATGACATGTAACGATCCTACAGACCTACCTATCGGTAAAATTATAGCATCGGGAACAGTAATGATAGGCTAATGGGAACCAATGTATTTCTAAAAACAGGATGGTCATTTTTACCACGAATTGTTAGCGATGGCGAGAGAATTTGTCAACTAGAATACCATGAGGACATTTGGGAAAGTTTACAGATCTTGTTTACCACACTCCCGGGAGAACGCCTGGCACACCCTTTATATGGTTGTGATCTTATGCAATATACATTCCGTCCCATCAACAATTCGCTGATTTCGGAAATGCACAATACCATCTTAACAGCTATTACACTATATGAAACACGTATAGAGGTAATTGACATTGATATTGCCAAACATAGTTCTGAACTACATCGTTTAGACATCACTATTGGATACCTGTTAAGAAGCACGAGCTCTAGGTACAACTATACTATACCTTTTTATACGATGGAAGATTAAACCTATTATGAAAAGTACATTTAACATCATAGCAGATAGTCCTAAACTAAGACAAGGTTCCAATGTGTATCTAACCCCCTTAATTGAAGCCTTGAGAACCACCTATTTTGAATCGGAACCCCGAACGACCATATACTGGCTTAAGCAAATAAAATGGATGTCTGAGCGGATCCCTTCAACCGCTACTGGAACGGATTGGAATGATTTGATTCCCCCATTAATTCCTATTGATTTACTCGACGAATACATTAAAGACCCAGTTCAAGCCATAAAAAATAAAAGATTTACAAAAGAGGAAATTGTTCAACTAAGACAACCTCAGCGCATCATGTTGTTTTATTTCCTGAAAAAGTTAGCCGCCTTCGAAGATTATAATGAATCAATAATTAGAAGAACCAATAATTTAATCTCCAAAGATCTTTTTCAGATAAAACAATTGCCGGCAACACCCGATTATGGGTTTGTTCTTATTAATAGTGAGGAGAACAAAATTATTGAAATACCTCGGGGTGAAATAATAGATGCGCTTGTAGAAGGGGAATTAGGAACTAGAAAATATGTAACAACGGCCCCATTAATTGGGAATACCATAACACTAGACACAGTCATAACGGCTTCTCCAGTTAGTAATGAGAATGCTTTAAATGTGGTTCATTATTCTTTGCCGCTTCAAGAAAAAGTGCAGCTCTTTAAGCAGGTTAGAATGAAGGACGCTAAAGCGGTATTTAGTCCTTCATTGATTATTAGTTCTTCGCTACTCTCTTTAGCAGAAGGCTATAGAGAAATTCATTTAAGCTTAATAAGCAGAGTGAATAAAGACAGTAATTCTGAAACTTACGCTAGAGACAAAAGTCCTTTTGAATTTAGCATCACTACTGCTGAAGGCTGGAAAGAATTAGAAAGTGTTGAATATCATGCTGAGCAAAAGAAAGAGGGTTTAGTTAATCACAGTTATGTTTTTAGAATACAGCCAGAATGGCCAGCCGTTGTTCCACTTTGCGGACATTTAGAAGGAGAGGAGGAGCTAGCGAATTGTTTACAACAAAATGCTCAAATAAACATGTGCTTAACGGACAATAACGGTTTGTTTCAAGTATTCAATATTGAGTTACATGTAATGGTGAAAGGTTTAGTGCCGAGTGTACTTAGGAATCAAGATCAAGTAATTGACCCTAATGATAATTACAATCCTTTTGGTTTAGAAGCACCCCGTAATGCCGTTTTTGGATTCGGACACCGCGAACTTGCCGATAGAAAACTAGAGGAAATTAGCTTAACACCATCTTGGGTAGAAAAACCAAAGGATATTAATTTTTACTACGAAGCCTACAATTTACTTGAAGTGAATTTTAAAGTAAAAATAAGTAGTGTTTATAAAAATTCAAGCACCAATACTCATGAGTTTTATGAAGACGGAGAAAAAAAACTATTCGATCCTAGCATAATTTTTACGCCTAAATACCCAATAGCTATTCAAGGTACATGGCTCGAAGGTGAACCAGACCCATTAGCACAAGCATTAAGTTTTCAAATGGAATTATCTATACAGGGTTTTGGACATAGTAGGTATCCATTATTGATGGCTGATTACACCATTGCAAAATCGATCTATGACAACATGACGCTTAGGTTGTGCCGGAAAGCGCCGCTCGCTGTACGTATGCCTTATATTCCACAATTTGCAGGTTTAAGCATTAGCTATAAATCGAGTAATGCCACGTGGTCTACAGAAGGTTCTTCAGAACTTATAGAAGTGTTTAGGAAATATCCATTAGGATATTCTACTTATAAAGGAGGCTGGGTAGATTTAGGAGAAGATAAAAATGGTGTGCTTTATTTGGGAATTCCTAAGGTATTAGCAGGTAGTGCGAGTAGTATTTATTTTCATGGTCCGCCAGGAGATTCTAGTGCAGCCAGTGCTAAAGTAGAATGGAAATTTCTTTCAACAACAGGATGGTTAGCCTTACCTTCTAAGCATATTTTATATGATGGAACCCATGGGCTTACTCAATCAGGCGTTTTTTATTGGGAAACTCCTCCAGAAATAGTAGACAAGAATACATTAATGCCGGAAGGACTTTTTTGGTTAAAAGTAGTGGTAAAGCCAGAAACGATTCCCAATGATATAATAGAGCCAAATCAATGTTGTACAGAAAAATTGGCTTACACAGATTCTATCATGAGGCTAAATGGAGTATTTGCAAACGGGTTCCCCATTAAAAGGATGGAAGAGAATCTTAATGCATCGGAAAATAAAAGTTTTATGCCTGCAGGAACAACACTATATTTTGAAAATTCAGATTTTCAACTTAGTTTACCTTACAATACAGTAGGAAATGTTGCCGCAGAAGGACAACTTAATTATTGGGCACGGGTATTTAATCGAATTCGCAATCGAGGAAGAATGGTGGATCGTGATGATTTTGAAAATTTAATATTGTACCACTTTCGAGAGCTAATTCTTGTAAAGTGTATCTCTCGAGTGAGTTGTAGTAACTATGTGGAAGTAGTGGTTATCGCTAAGATAAATCCCTTGGATTTAAGAAACTTAAGAAATTCTCCTCCTTTTTTACTTCCAATGGTTCCCAAACATAGCCTGAAAAAAATTGAAGAAACCATGGTTCCTTTTGCCTCTCCTTTTTTTCGATTTAATACTAAGCTTAAAGTAAGTAATCCCAGTTATATTCGAGTTGGTTTTGTAGTTCAAGTAAAATTCAAAGGAGGTTCCTCTGATACTGAGAATAGGCTGAGGTTGCATTCTGATTTACAAAGATTTGTGAGTCCTTGGTTTTTTAGTGAAGATAAAATTCCAAGCTTTGGATGTAAGTTTGACTATGGTGAAGTTCTAGCATTCTTGCAAGGAAAGGGATACATATTTGCCATTTATAACATCAAGCTCGGAATAATTGAAGAAGGTAAACTAACATTTCCTCAACATTTTCAATTCAAAGAAAACGAAATCATGATAATAGAAGAGCCATCTTCTATTATTATGGTAGATGATTCGACTGAATTTTTAAGTTATGGGATTGGTAAAGAGATTATTGAGATTGATTTTTACGTGACAGAAAATGACTAATAAGTGATGAAAATCTACTAAACTACAAATGGATTATATAG
>JAESST010000233.1 GCA_016763995.1 Flavobacteriales bacterium
GTATAACCGCTGCTGCTTGAAAGACCACTGTTGCCATATTCGTAAACCGCCACTTCCAGCAAAGGCTTTACGCCATTTCTGGTCGATTCCGAAAACTCATTAACCACCTGCCATAGCTGGTTGCGGGCCTGATCGATCAGCCCGCTCATACTGCTACTGGTGTCGAGTAAAATTGCCACTTGTATTTTTGGCCGCTGCATTGCTATTACCGGCCGCTCAGTGGTGGTCAAGCTAATCGTTTTCGCATTTGCATCCTGAAATACCGGGTAAAAACCGATCACTGCGCCGGTGATAATAAAAATACTCAGTGTAATTATTTGTACAGCTATTTTACGTTTCATAGTGCTACCCTCCTGAGGGATCGCGTTGGGAAAATGTGTGGGCAAGAATTGCTATTGCTAGCTGCCGTTATTTGCTACCACCGCTAGCCATTAATTTGCGCAGGGCGCGCTCAGCAGCGGCATGGGCTGTTTCGAACTGATCTCTATTGGTAGCCGTAGCGCTGATGCCGCCTAAATACGCTGTTTCTGAAGCACGATTCGCCATCGCCTTTGTCCAATGACGTGGAATAAGTACGAATAAAGCCTGAACAAGGAAGAAGCACCAGAAAGCTAAAAACAGACTGTTGGATGCAGACCAGGCCCAGATGGCGGCTATCAATGCAAAACCACTTAGACCCAGATCAGCTAATGCCGACAGCACACTGTTATAGAAATACAATGATCGAATCAGCCAAAGCAGTATCAAATGGATAGTGATATAAATCAGCATTGAGGGCGCAAATATCCAGGCTGCGATGGCTGTCACAAACCAGCTGCCAACGGCCGTTACTCGCCCAGTCCGTTCATTACTTCGCGCTAATAAATACACCACGTAGGCAAAGCTCAAACCAGCGATCAGAAATCGAAAGACGCTGCCCCCCGAAAATAGGCTAGTGAGTATTACGAAGATGGCACTACCTGCCGCGCTGGCAATAAACGCTACAGCAATGCCTTCAAACAGGCCGGGGCGCTTCATGACTGTATCCTCTGCTGTTTTTCACCAAGGAAGGCTATTTCTACTTCTTCATTACTTATTGCCCTGGTCGACGGATAACAGCATCCATAGTTATCTGCCCCGTATTCCACGGGTTCTAGAGTGTTTACGCTTAAAGCGGCATCGATGAATAATTCAAGCTTCTGTCGCATAGAATTTAAACGGCTGCGGTTTTCATCCAGGCGTTGTTTGAGCTGAGTGAGTGCGGTGGTAGATATCGCGCTTTTAGTATCGAGCGCCGTTTGGCATGCCTGGGCTTCGAGTTTACGTCTCACTAAATTACGGGCCAGGTCGTGTTCGCTGGATTCGAAACAGACATCCAGCTCATCATCCAGGCGTGCCATAGCAAGTTTAAGATCGCGACAGCGTCGACTCAGATCAGTTTCCTCGTGCTCCAACAGAAGAAGGCGACGTTCATCGTTGCTGATATCTTCCTCCATTTCGCGTACAGCCTCTTTTAACAGTGCCTCTGGTTCCTCTATTCGATCAAGCACCGAATGCATATCAGCTCGAAACAGACGGGTAATGCGATTAACTAATGCCATGATGATTGCCTCTGTTATTTCAGACTCTAAAAAATTATTTACAGAAAGTAAGTAGCGGCAAGTTTAGGTCTGGATCAACGGGGGCAATAGACAGTGCTTTGTAAAAGCTTTGTGCTCCTGTTTACAAAAGTTTTACATTCCTAAATGTCGGGTAACTGGTACTCTTTACGACTGATAAATGCAGCGAAGCTCTTAACCGTGAACCGTGATCCATAAACAATGACTCGCAAAGCAAAAATATTAATCGTTGAAGATGAGGAAGCCATTCGCACTGGTCTTACCGATGTGCTTATTTATCACGGCTATGACCCAGATGCCGTAAGCAATGGCCAAAGTGGCCTGGATAAGGCCTTGAGCGGCCTTTACGATTTGGTTTTATTAGATGTAATGCTGCCTAAACTCGATGGCTTTGAAGTCTGCAACCGGATTCGTGCCGTCGATAAAGAATTAGCAATAATTATGCTCACCGCGAAAACCAGTGATGAAGATATTATCCAGGGCCTGCAACTGGGTGCCGATGACTATGTTGCTAAACCCTTTTCCGTGGCGCAATTGATGTTACGTATTCAGGCAGTGTTACGGCGTACCCGTATTGGTATAGAAACAGCAAACGCGCTGGAACTGGGCAAGGCAGTGCAGGTAGATACCCGCAATCTCACCGGCACCATCACCAGGAATAATAAGGTAGAAAATCTAAGCTTCACTCGACGAGAAATAGATCTCCTGCATTATTTAAATACCAATAATGACCGGCCAGTGCCTCGCGATGAATTGCTCGTAAAGTTATGGGGCTATGGCAAAAATCTCGAGCTGGAAACCCGTACTGTCGATATCCATATCGCCAAACTTCGCCGAAAAATTGAACAAAACCCCGCCAACCCCCACTTATTAATAACAGTTCGCGGTGCCGGTTACCGCTTATTGGTAAATTAATATGGCGAGTATCAAGCTATTCGGTAGAAACAAAAAATCTCTCTCGGTCTGGACGAAACAAAAACTGCGCATCACCATGGTGCTGTTTTTTATATTTCTCACTATCCCAACTGTTATTTTAATTTATCAAGCTTACAGTCAGCTTAAGTGGGAAGCGTTTTATCAGCATAGGGTCATGGCTGAGGCTCTAGTACAGCGTATCGATGAACACATCACAAAAATCATAGATACTGAAAGTAATAGAGCATTTACCGAATACACCTTTCTTAATGTTACCGGCGATGAAAATATTAATTTTTTACAGCGCTCTCCCCTCGCCATTTTTCCTCTAAAGCTGACCACACCTGGAATTATCGGATATTTCCAGATAGATCCCCAGGGCGACTTTAGTACTCCGCTGCTGCCATACCCCTTGCCAGCAGGACAAATCCTGCGACAGGATTACGGCTTAAGTGATCAGGAAGCGACACAGCGCATGCAGAGCCAGGATGAAATTTATCGTCTTTTAAGAGATAACCAATTAATTACTGTGCAAAGTGTAAAGGAAGAAAGCACAACAGATAACTTGATAGAGAACAGGCTTCGGGAAACTATGTCCTCTCCTGCCAGGCAAATCTACGAGTTTGATGCCATCGCTAGAGATGGAGCTTCAGTCAGCATCGAGGAAGAAGATCTTATCTCAGCCCAGTTTGGCTTTGATAATTTGCAGAAGAAATCAGATCAGCCCGCCACTTATCAGGCTTTAAAGCCTGGCTCAATTGGACGCATCTCTGATTTAAAACTGGAAAATCAATACCGCAAACAGTTAGCCATAGCCGAGAAAAACGTCAGGAAAGATGCAGACAAATATTCACGACAAAAACAAAACAAGTTAAAGCGCACTGTGCGCAAAGAGCAAAGTGTGCTGCCCGCTCAGAAATCCAGAGCTGCAAGCTCCGAACGAAAGCTGAGCAGCTCATATACAGGAGAAAAAGAAAGCCCATCAGATGGTAACGAGGAAGGTAAAAAGCAACGCAGCCTTCTAGATTCTCCCTCGTTCAAGGTCGCTCCTGCCCAGTCCTTTTCAGCCCAGGGCTTTCCCACCCAGGGCTTTCCCACCCAGGTCAGCATGTTCGAGAGTGAAATTGATGCTTTCCAGATGAACATGCTCGATAGCGGTCATTTAGTGATATATCGAAATGGCTGGCGGGATGGGCAACGATATATACAGGGGCTTTTAATTGAGACTGAGATATTTATCGACGTCATTGTCACGGCAAATTTCATGCAAACGAAGCTAGCTGAAACTAGCGATTTGACCACTGCTTACCAGGGCAATGTAATTTCAGTGCTGAGCAACACCAATGATGGCAGGTATTTGAGCAGTGCCCGCGATCTACAGGGCTCCTTGTTGCTGCAACAAAAACTATCAGTGCCGCTGGATGATATGGAATTAATATTCAGTATTAATAGCCTGCCTGCGGGGCCTGGCGCTATTGTTATCAACTGGCTAACGGCTGTCTTCATGCTAGTTTTATCGGTGGGCATATTACTGATGTATCGTCTTGGCCTGAAGCAAATTATCGTCGCCCAGCAGCAACAGGACTTTATCTCGGCTGTCAGCCACGAGCTAAAAACGCCGCTCACTTCAATTCGAATGTATGGGGAGATGCTCCGTGAGGGCTGGGCACCTGAGGATAAAAAGCGTACTTATTATGATTATATATATGATGAAAGTGAGCGCCTAACCCGGCTAATCAATAATGTGCTGCAACTGTCTCGTATGACCCGCAACGAGCTTCAGCTCAATTTAGTGGCCATTCCAATTCCACAATTGATGGATACCTTGCGGTCAAAAATCTCTTCACAAATAGAACATGGGGGTTTTGAGTTAATCATTAACTGTGAGCTTGAAAGACAAAACGTAGCAATTGATACCGATAGCTTTATCCAGGTCATCATTAACCTGGTCGATAATGCCATTAAGTTTTCAGCAGGCAGCACAAAGAAGATGATAGTAATTGACTGCAAGGCTGTACGTGCAGGCATTCAATTCAGTGTCCGTGACTACGGCCCGGGCATAGAGAAAGATCAGATGGCCCGAATATTCCAGTTATTTTACCGCTCAGAAAACGAGCTCACTCGCGACACCGTCGGAACAGGTATTGGCCTGGCGTTGGTACATCAACTGGTTTTAGCCATGAACGGAGAAATTGATGTCGTTAATGCCAACCCGGGAGCGGAGTTCAGAGTGACTTTTCCAGTCATCAGCACCTGAGTCCAGGGCCTCAATCAATCTACTTCCGTCTAAAAACTTTTCGTACAAGCCATCCCACTATAATTGACCTACGCAAAAAAAAGCGCCGCACTAAATATCCGGCGGCGCCTGCATTTGGGTGAAATAAATACCCCGATTAAAAACTCAGTTTAATTCGTATTCATAAAGTTTCGGATTGTTCAGGTCATCCCTAAATTTATGAGCCGTCCAGGGCCAGGAAACCGGCACACCACCAGCATCGAGGTACCAACTAGCGCAGCCAGTCAGCCAAACGGTGTCTTTCATATTTTCCA
>JAESST010000234.1 GCA_016763995.1 Flavobacteriales bacterium
AATCGAATAAAACAGCCCATAATACACCAATAAATGCTGCCGAAAAATGCCCCTTTATCGCAAAATAAATTGCGAGCATTGCACTTAATAGTCCCAAAAGAGAACAAACATTTGGCAAATCTTTGGCAAATGTAAGCATGCCAGGCTGCTGCTTGTTTTCCATGTTATTCACTCTTTAAAAACATTACATCTATCAAAGCTTCAATGAGCTTATTGTTTTCAGCATTGGTCCTACTAGCAATTCGAATATAACGGTCGGCATCAGGTTGTGTTTTTCCAACACTATTTTTAATGTAAATATTGTGCTTAATAAAAAGTTGCTTGGTAACTTCAGGTCCGCTTAAAGCCACATCTGGCAAGCGACAAAAAATATAATTTGCGTCAGGCTTTAAGACCGTCATCCCATCTATGGCCGATAATTTTTTATAAAAGATATCTCGATCTGATTTTACTATTTCGCAACTGGCCTTAAATTCTTGCTCAAATTGTGGTAATATTCGAAGAAACTCTTCCGCAAAGCCATTAATATTCCAGATATGAATTTCGTTCCTTACTTTGTTAGCAAAATCTAAATTAGCCGTTAAAAGATACCCAATTCTCAATCCGCAAATTCCATAGGCCTTACTCATGCTTTTAAGAATAGCCATGTTTGGATATTTATCTAAGTCTTGCTCTAGACTTATTTCCTCTTTATTGTCTGCAAAATCAAGAAATGACTCATCTATAATTAGCATACAATTATGCACTTCTAGCTTTTGTGCCAATCTAATTAAATCGGCTTTGGGCACTAACAGAGATGTAGGATTATTGGGTGTCACCACCACAGCCATATCAGCTTTAACCTTAATCGCTTCGGCTGCAAATTTATCTACATCTAGTTGAAAGGAAGGAAACTCCAACGGAAATTCAACCACATGCCCTTTAGGCGCCGCATTTGCATATTCGTTAAAAGAAGGCACCGGAACAATAATTTTCTTTGCTAAATGACCCGATAGTATTTTTATTATTTCAGCTCCACCATTCCCAACAACAATTCTTTCTGTTGGTTGATGTATAACGTCCCCTACTAATTCAGCTAGCGCATTTTGTGCCATTGGGTAATTCAAAACTAAGTTGTGAATATTTTCCTTTAAATGAGTAAAAACTGCTTTAGGTGGAAAATAGAGGTTATATAAATAAGCACGATCAGTGAAATTATGTCTATAATAACCACCATGCTGTTTCGAGATGTACTCGTATTTCTCTGTCTGTGTTTTATACTTATTTTCCAAACTGCTCATATTTAGACCACTACGCATATTCCTTTTTAAATTTTGATTGTACTTTTGACTCTACAGGAAATAATTTTTCTGCCTCAGCTAAATCTTTGATAGTGTCAATTTCATACCATGGTTTATGATCAAAGGAAACCGATTCAAATGAAAGATTGTTATCAGAAACCATTTCAGCAAAAACACTTTCATAGTAACAGTTAACATTACCCATAGAAACATACTGATTCAGCTTCTTAATAACTGCTTGCCATGATGAAAGTGAGAAGCTGTAAATATTAACTGTTTTATAACGAATATCAGTGTAAGTATCGCTTGTTCCTTTTTGAAATTGAGTAACCTTATTTTGTTGGTTAAGAGAAACAGTAGTTCCGTCTAACCATGGTTGCATTTTAGCCACAGCCATTTTATCCGGATAAATCATTTTATCAAGTAATGTGGTATCTAAGACTAAATCGCTTTCTAAAAGAACAAAAGGCTCATTTATAATATTACGAGCCATCCAAAGCGAGTAGATATTGTTTGTTGTGAGATATAATGGACTATGAATGTACTCAATGCTCAAATCTCCAGAGTTACTGCCCAAAACCGCTGTAATACATTCATGTTTATAACCAGTAACAATTACAAGACGTTTAAACCCCTGTTTTTTTAAGTTATCGACAAGACGCTCAAGAATCGACTTTCCATTCACCTGAGTTAGGCATTTTGGAGTACTTTTTGTTAAAGGGAATAGACGACTACCAGTGCCTGCGGCAAGAATTAATGCAGTTGAGATACGATTATTACTATAATAATTATCAGAATTAATATTCATAAATTTATTAAATTAGTGTTATCAAAAACACAGCATAAATGCTTAGCTATAAGCCATTATGTGTACTATTTCGATGCTTTGATGCATGGACCGATTACTGATAAGTCAACATAAATGAAGTTTGCGAATATGATGAAAGGTTGCTTTAAAAGCACATCAACAAAAATGATAGTATGATTGAAATCAAAAAAAATGTAATCCGTAGGCAAATATACTGTAATAATTAGATATATAGAGTTAGTACCTTTATTTGGGCATAATATTTGATACCGTTTGTTATACTTAGAGTTATAAAATAATTTACACAACGAGTTTAAGCGACAAAAAGCGACTTAATGTGCAGGACTGGACACTTCAATAACACGCAGCCAATTCTTCTTTAGTATTTTACAATTAAATTTAATTAATTTGTGAGGCCGTCGGTTCGAAATCGACCTTCCACCCATTGTTTAAAGCTCGGCGAAAGCATCGGGCTTTTTTTGTGCCTTCAAATTGAGTTTACTCGAATTTGAAGACACAAAAAGAAGTAATTGTGAAACAATCTGAACTTTAAACGATGAAGGTCATCTTAGGCCTATCTTTGAAGTAATTATAATTGATAAGCAATAAGTTAGATTATCATCCAATCCTAATCATTAGGGATTAAATGATAAAAGGAATGACAACATTGTCTTATTCGCTTGTTGTCCTTATCAAGATCAGATTACTTTTAATAAAGTTGAAAAAAAATCAATTAGGGACAAAAGGTAAACAAAGTTAGCTTTCACCTTATTCGGATGTTATGCCTCACCCAAAAGACGAAAACGTCACGAACAAACTAGATAGAGAAATGGAAAAATTAGATCGCAAAAAACATTGGGAGAGTATATACCAGACGAAAGAGCTTAAAGACGTAAGTTGGTTTCAACCGACACCAGAAGCTTCGTTGGACTTCTTTAAACGATTTAATGTGCAGACAACCGCAAAAATCATTGATATTGGTGGTGGCGACAGTTTTTTAGTTGACCATTTGCTCGATTTAGGTTATCAAGATATTTCAGTTCTTGACATTTCAGCGGTAGCCATTGGCAAAGCAAGGCATCGACTTGGAGAACGAGCTAATAAAGTAAAATGGATAGTTGCAGACGCTGCGACTTTTAAACCGACCGAGAAATATGACTTTTGGCACGACCGAGCAGCATTTCACTTTTTGACAAATGAGCAAGAAATTTCAAATTACTTAGAAACGGCTCAACAGAATATTAATCCGACAGGTGTTTTGGTAATCGGGACATTTTCTGAACAAGGACCGAAGAAATGCAGTGGAATTGAAATCAAACAATATTCTGAAACGACAATGTCCGACCGACTGAAGAAGTTATTTGAGAAAATAAAGTGCACAACGGTTGACCACAAGACACCGTTTGACACTATTCAAAATTTTGTTTTTTGCAGTTTTAGAAAATTAGCAACGATTTGACAAAATACGAAAATAAAGAAAGGCAAAGGCATAATCGAGTAGATGACCCCGACTAAAACAGCCGGAGTTCACCTCTCACACCACCGTGCCCTTCGACAAATGCTCAGGGTAAACCAAGCGGGTCTCGTATACGGGGTTCAATAATGATACATTAACGTTTGTAGTATTCTACTAAACTAATATAAGCCCTCTTTTTTAAGTGTTCTATTGTTATGGTGGTGCCTAAAATTGGACTTTGAGCATTGCTGTACTCTTTTATTGGTATTTGTGAATGCTTTGCATTTGAGCAACTGCCCATCCTCCCATTCAGCTCCACAACGGCTGGCCCATTCGCTAAAATAGTCCACTGGACTATTTCTTCACGCTCTGTCCTTCCAAGCATAAGCTTATCCTTGGTCTATTCCTAATCGAATCAAACTTTTCCGTTTCCGATCGGGTTAAAGCTTAGCGATATTGATCGTGAACGAATGAGCATTAGAATTAATAACTCAAAAGGCAGGAAAGATCGATACACCAGCCTAAGTCAATATCTACTTCCCTACTTCAGATTATATTTAAATAATACAGACCAAAAATGTATTTATTTGAAGGACAAAAAGGCGGAAAACACAGCCCTTCAAGTAGTTTAAAAACCATAAATAATGGGGCCAAATATGCTAAGATTAGTCAAAGAGTAACTCCACATATGTTACGGCATAGTTTTGCGACTCATTTATTGGAAGAGGGTACCGACTTAAGAAAAATACAGAGATTATTGGGTCTCAATAGTTTAAAGACGACTGAAATTTACACCCA
>JAESST010000235.1 GCA_016763995.1 Flavobacteriales bacterium
AATTACATTTTTAATTTTCCACCCTAATATTAGCACAAATAATTCTCTGACTTTAATTAGTTACATTAAGTCCGCATAAACTTGTTATTCACCTAACTCTCCTTATGTTACATGCAGGAATTATTCCCGATAAGTTATTCCTAAAGCTTCATAAGAATTAATAGTAATTATGCATTAATTTAATAAAGTTAACTCAATTGTTTAATAAAGCAGGGTTTTACACGTATTGGATATCTAATCAGAGCCCCCTCCAAAACTACGAAACAGAGGTAACAGCTATCTCTAAATAGTAGCGATGAGTAGGTTTTTGTAAATATTTCTTCCAATAACTTCGATGAAGTCATTCTGGAACCGCTTCAAAAAGCAATTAATAACAAGAAAAGTAAAAAGCTAATAATTGTTCATTTAATGGGTACTCATATAAGATACAAGGAACGTTATCCAGAGGCTTTTAATAAATTCAATACAACTCCAAAAACGAAGTTTAATCATGACTTAGCTCATAAAACAATCAATAGTTATGACAATGCTGTATTGTACAATGGTTCTATTGTTTATAGTATTATAGAGCAGGTAAAGAAGCAAAACAAAAGCTCATCGTATGTGCTGTATCTATCGGATCATGGAGAAGACGTCTACTATAATTAATGCAGCAATACATACAGAAGAACTCGCTACACAAGCAATGTATCAAATTCCCTTTATATTTTGGAAGTCTAATTCTTATACCAAGCAAAACTTTAATAAAGTATTAGACCCTGAAAGAGAATATAGCTCAGAAGATTTACTTTATACCATGGCCGATCTAGCAAATATTAGATTTAATAGTTTTGACCCTACTAGAAATGTATTAATAGAACTCAAAGACAAAATCCTATTGAGAATACGATCTGTAATTGAAACGGTTAATGATGAACTTAAAAACATGCGTCAAATCGAACATTCAAAACACAGGTCGTTTAGTGGTTTTATTTCTAATATTATTGCTGCTCTTATTGAATACTCTTTTTTCGATAAAAACCTACTATTAAATTCAAGAGCAGCTTAGCTCGAAAATCGTCTTATTTTAGAATCGAGTTCAGCTATGATTAATAGAAATTACTCCCTATTATTCCTTAGCAAGCCCAAGAAAAAACGTCACCCAACAAGATCACAAGATCCAGCAATTTATCCTTTGGATAAAATAAACAAATGAGTATTCTCCCCTTGAAGAATCCTAACCTCTGCACAATGGGAGATAAAAGTAAATCTATAGCTCTTACTTAAATCAAAGAGCACGTTATTAGATTCCGTCTCAATAAATAATAAATCACAGTCCAAATTCCCTATCTCAGAATACCTGCGTACCCTGTATTTCTCATTCTGTTCTGTATTATCTATTGCAAACCACCCCCCACCGCCTTGGCCTCCTAACCAATAAGCATGACTAGGAACATTTTTCGGTTTTAGCGATTTATTTTCCACGATTAGGAGTATTGAGGTTTAAGTATTGTCATTTCTTTGCCGAGTACAAGCATTTTAAGATTTGTAAAAATGCTTGCTTTACTAATGAATACATTATTTTCAACAGAATATTTAAATCCTGTATTACCAATAACTCGAACATTTAGCATTGGTGAAACTGATATCGTGTAAGGGAAATGCAAAGCCAATTGGGATAAAAAATTGATATTACTTGCTTTGCCAGTAGCTGCTACAAATCTTGAGCAATTTATTCCATTTATTTCTAGAGGCCCATATTTAATAGCCCCTTTAGCTTGCATATTCTTAGTAAATGAATAGGATTGATTAAAATCGATATTTTCTTCTACAGAGGCCTCCAATCGTCCATCTCCATGGCTAGCCCTGTTTTTACTAAGTTCAAGAAGAATATCCTCTAGATTTAAGATACCACCAGCGCCATTTATAATAGCTCTGGTTGAAATAACTAAATCTGGATCACTCCAACTATCCCTCACTCTTCCATGTTGATATGGAGCATGATACCTTCCGAAATCAAAATAATGCGCGATACCAGTTGAATAATCAATCAGAACTAATGCGGAATGTCCAGCCTTGTAATACCCATCTTTTAGAATTCCAATAGCCTGCATCAACTTATCATACCATTTGTTTTCTTGGGGAATGAGTGTCTGTGGCCATGCTAAGGTTATTAATGCTCCTTTCTTCTTATTTATTTTGCTCATTATAATTGAATCTACTTCTCTGACGGATCACTTGATAAAACCTTACATGGGATTTAAGAAACATGGTACTATTCATGCTTCTTTTTTTCAGAAAGAGCTATTTGGATTCTTTCTTATCCATGTTAGCTTCAGTGAAAAGCCTTTAATTTTGGCAGAATGAGCTCAATGGTTTAGATTATTTTTATCAATACCAATCCTTTTTTTTATACTGTTAAAGTCAGCTAAATTTCATGTTATTTGATTTATAACTTATCAGGCAGGTCGTATTTTGGGCTCTGTTCAATAAGCTAATCTATTTTTTACTCGAAAATTTTAAAAGAAGAGAAGGCAGCAATACTACATCAAATATTAATGCAAAGAATAGGGTAAGGCTTACAAATATTCCCATCAAAGAAGTGCTTTTAAATGAGCTAAATATTAAAGTTAGAAAGCCTGCCGACAGAATGGAAGAGGTAAATAGTATTGCTTTGCCAGTGACCTGTAAACTTTCTTCCAAAGCCTTTTGTGAAGATAAGCCTTCTTTCAACTTTTGCCTGTAATGGCTTAAAAGGTGAATCGTGTCATCAACAGATATACCGAAAGCTATTGTAAATATCAAGGCAGTCCCTACTTTTAGATCAACACCGATAAACCCCATTATTCCCATTATCATAATCATGGGAAGAACATTAGGAATCATAGAAAGTGTTGCAACTTTTACAGACCTAAACATGAGCAGAAGAATTAACCACACAATGAAAAATGCAAAGGCTAAGCCTTTAACCAATTGAAAGGCGATTGATTGATTTGTTTTATCCATGAGGTAGGCTCCTCCTGTAAGTTGTACCTCAATGGATAGTTTACTTTCTTTCAACCATTCTTCAAATTCCGTATTAATCACCTTTAATCTAGCGCTTCCTAAGTCATGAATTTTACCCGTTATTCTAGCTCTCTTCAAATCCTCTGAAATTAAATGATCTAGTTTTCCAGACTTCAATGATGATCTAATAAATTGTAAGTTCTGTTTTAACTCTTTCTCATTGCTTGGCATATCATATTTTTCCGGAGTACCACCATGTGTTGCCTTGTTCGCAGTTTTAATAACAACAAGAGGAGAAAGCAGCATTTCTACCTCGTAGTTTTCAACGATGTACTGTTCAACTTTTTGAACTTCCTTCAGTTTTTTAATCGTAAATAAAGGCCCTTCACGAGACTCGATTCCTAACTCAAAAGGACGGATTCCGGAAAATTGATCTTCAAAAAATAAAAGCGAATGTTTGAGCGAGCTGGAAGAATTTAGATCGTCCAAGAAGTGATTATTTACCTTAATTTTTGGAATAAATAATACAGCGGAGATAAATATTATCAGACTAGCTGTAAGAACTTTGTTGTATGAATTCGTTCTAATTCTAAACAGTCGATTAAACAACTTATTTCGAAATTGATTTTCACCTCTTACTCTACATAACTTCGCATCATTCATATTCAAGAGAATAGATGGTACTACAATGATTGAAATCAAGTAGGATATTAGAATTCCAGAACCAGCATAAAGCCCAAAGTTCTTAATAGGATTTATCTCAATCAAAAGTAGAGCGTAAAATCCAATGGCAGTTGTTAGAGAAGTTAAGAACGTTGCGAGTCCTATTTCTCGAAAGGTCTGTTCTATCGCTTCATGCTTTCCTAGTCCAATTTTTCTTTTACTAGTATATACCGATAAAAGATGTATTGTATTCGAAATACCGATCACAAAGAGTAAGGTTGGAAGAACAGTAAGTACCAGATCCAATTTCCCTCCGGTTAATTGAAGAAAGCCAAAACTCCAGACCACTGATATGAGTAAGGTAATTATTGGTATCAAAATGGTTGCCCAACACCGGTAAAGCACATACAGAAATACAATAATTAAGACTAAGGATATCAAGGAGAGTTTCGACAACTCAGCCCCCATAGCTTCTACGTAATAATTTTGTGTTTTAATCCGTCCGGCAAGTTCATAGTTGCTGACTCCCTGCTGTTCAATTAGTCTTTCAATATCGACTAGCAACTTGTCATTCTCAGTTTTAGATGTTTCTTCCTCCTTTTGTAGAATCAGAAGAAGCGAACGTTCATCTTTTGATATCAATTCGCGGTAAATGGTATTGCTTAATTGAAGTCGCTAGAAGTCGCTTAAAAATTTGGAGGAGTCGTTCAAATGAAACAATGAAATGCCAATTGGAGGCCCCAAAGGGGAGGCTACATATTCTTTAATATTGCTTAAAGATTGAACTTTGGTAATAAGCTTTAATCGATTAAGGTTTCGGGATATGCTGTCTACTTTGACAAGAAAAGAATGATCGATAATTTTCTTAGCGTTAAGTCCTACCAATATAAAGTTAAAGTCATTTCCAAACCGTTCTTTATGCTCCTTATAATAATTTAGTTTTGGATCATTTTCGTCAAAATAACTTTCGACGTTATAATCGAATTTTAGCATTTGACTGAAATATCCAAAAACAATCGTGAGTAAGCCTACTGCAACTAACACGACTTTGCTGTATTTTATTAAATATTTTACCACGAGCGTATTTATAAAAGGACTTTGTGAAGTATCAATCAATTATTAACGAATCAAACTACATTTTTCTAGTATCACATCTTCAGCTAAATCAAGATCTTCATCATACTCTGCACCTGAACGGATCACTCCTTTTATTTTGACATGCTGTCCTTTCGCAAGCACAGATGTTTGTCCATTTGTTTTGATGGTAAATGAACAACTAACGCCCATTCTATTATTTCCATCTAACATGATCACCTTTTGACCCAATTGATCTTCAGAAATAGATACTATTTTACCAGATACCAATAGGATTTTTGATTCACCATCAGAAGCAAGATATTCAATGTTCGCTTTTATTGGGTGATCAAGAAAGTACTGAACTAAGGATTCTGCTTGAATTTTCTTGTCTATTTCTGAATTGGCAACATCCCGATGAGGCTTGTTAAACAGATAGAACGCTATTCCTATTAAGGCGAGAAAGCTTCCTATGATTAATAATTTCTTTTTCATAGTTAGTAGTTTAAATTAAGACTAACCGTTACTTCTTTCGCAATGTTTTTAGCAGGTTTTCCTTTCTCAAATGCAATTTCATAATCTGCCAGTCTCAGTTTAAAAGAAGCCTTAACAGTAACTTCTCCATCTTTTATCATTATTGATCCTTTTTCAGTCAAATGTTTCGTTTTACCATGCATGCTTAAGTCTCCTGAGACCTTTATCTCATATGTTCCATCTTTTGTAAAATCAAGCTTCGATATGTTCTCAATTTGACCTTTAAACTTTGCTTTTGGAAATTGCTGTGTGTCCACGAATTTGGGAGAGTTGTAATGTTTCTGCATCAAGGATTTCTCAAATTCAAAGCTCTGCATAGGAATAGAAAAGACCACAACTCCTGTGCTTGGATCAATACTTGAAATTACTTTATAGTTATTCGCTTCAATATCTTCGACCACGGTATGAGAATAGAATTTGGCGTGCCCCGACTTAGTTATTAACTTGTTTTGGCTGAATGTCGTTAAACCTACAAGGATTAAACTTAATGTGATTGCTACTGTTTTCATAATTTAATTTTTAATGAATTATTAGTGTTACACCTATGTCGGACAGCTTTAAAAAACCTTACAAATTAATTTGAAACAATAAATCAAATTAGATCGAGTGCTTGTTTAGAATGGAGTTTTGATAAGAGTAGATTTATAGTCTGAACTCGATTATTAGTTAGAAATTCAAATTTTCAGAAGCGGAAAACGCACTAAATAGGGAGGAGAAATGCTTCGTCCCAACTTAGTTTTTGGATGTAAATCAACTCTGAGGAAGAGATCTCAAAAATTTAGGGAACGAATTATTCAATAGATTTCAGATAATAGAAGTCTATCTTTTCTATAAATTCTTCTAATTTATCCTGTTCAATAAAAGGAAGAATTCACCTTAGCATGAGCTTTGAACCTAGCTTATAGTATTATAATTTATCCCGTAAAAGTTTCTCTAGTTTTTCTTTTTCACGAGCAGAAAATGATCCAGTCTGACCAGCATTACGATCGGAATTATGCAGGTGAGTAATGTTTTTATCGATAAAATGGGCCTCTTTTTTAAACAATGAGCAGAGTTTGCACATCATCAAATGTATTTTTAATCTTATTTTTTCCTTGCTTGTTAATGTAATTTCTTGCTCTTTGACTACTAACATGGTAGCCTCTTTACAAGTAAGCATTGTTTTTTTTATTAAACGCATACCTTATTAAATTAAGAATTAAACCAGTTGATTTCCATGCACCCTCTTAGCTGTAATTTTGCTCTGTGCATCAGAACCCAATAATTAGACGCGCTAAGATTTAATTCCTTACAAATTTCTTTCGAAGAATACCCATCAATAGATTTAAGGGAGAATACCATTGCCCATTTTTGTGGCAATTTGCCCAAACAAGCTTGTAGTATGGTATAAAATTCTTCATTTTCAACTGGAGTTTGGTAATCAGAAGACCAATTTTGGGGTCTAGCATCCGGATTCCACATGCCCTCATTTGACCCTACTGTTTCAAAAAACGAATCACGATGTTCATACTCTTCGTCAGATTCCTTGACTCTAATTTCGTTTTTTGTTGACATTTTTCGATAATAATCAATGATCTTGTTTTTCAAAATGGAAGTTAACCAAGTTCTTTCAACACTCTGACCCCGAAAAGTGTTTTGGTTCTCTATCGCGGAAACAAAAGTGTCTTGTACCAAATCTTTTGCCTTCTCATCATCATTTACTTTAATGATCGCATAACTGTATAGATAATCAGCATAATTTTCAACCCAATTAGCTGGTTTTAGTATGCTAATTTCAGAAGTCTTTTTCATGAAAACAATTTAATTTTCAAAGGTATAAATTCTACTTTATTTGACAGAACTCACACAAAAGAGAGTTTAGTATTATATGAGAACTAAACATTATTAATGTAATGATTTAGCCTGGTCACCTTCCAAACAAATTCACAGTAAAACTTAACTAGTATAAATAAAACAATGAAAAAAGAAATATTTATCATCAGATTTTTTCCTGTGGGAAATTTGATAAATAGTAATATATATAATCTTCCTAATACGTAATTATTTAGAATTACTGGGCTTGATTATTAAGGCTTCCTGCTTTTGGTGCCAGGGGCGTGGGTTAAAATTCCATCATCCACCCATTAAAATTGAAAGTCTGACTTTCAATTTTAATATTCTAACTCTCTTTTAATACCCAAATCTGTATCCAAGAAACAAGAAACTCCCTAAAATAGGACCTTTTGAGGTAATTAGTTAGCTCTAATAGCACTGAAATCGAACCAGCTTGCACAACAGAAATTTCTTGTATTTAAGTATGGCAAAAGGCCTATATTGTTCTTCTTTAAGCAATCAAATTACTTCTGACTTCAACAATATCGATGAAAAATTTAACAAATAATCAAGCCTCTTTAACTCCTTCAAGCAATTGGAAAATAACATATAATGCAAGGTTTACCTTGACATTTTGCTTGATAAGTTTAGCGCTGTTGCTTTTAAATATAGCAACAGGAGGCTTTGTTAATAAGCTGTTTGCTTTAAGACCTGATTTAAGTTTGTTTGGGTTTTATCGAAGCTTTACCTATATATTATGTCATGCCAATTTTGCTCATTTTATTGGGAATGTGCTTTTTTTGCTATTGTTGGGACCAATGTTGGAAGAGAAATATGGCTCTAAAATATTAACAATAATGACCCTCATTACGGCAGTATCTACAGGTTTGGTAAATGCGTTGTTGTTTAATGATTCAATTATTGGAGCCAGTGGAATTGTGTTTATGTTTATTGTGCTTTCTTCCATTGTAAACATGAAGCAAAAGGAAATTCCATTAACCTTTGTTTTTGTAGTGATAATTTATTTGGGTGGAGAAGTTGTTGATAGTTTTAATCACGACAACATTTCTCAATTTGGTCATATTGTAGGAGGACTGTGCGGAGCAGGTTTGGGTTATTTTTTTAATAGGAATAGCTGAAATAATATTTGCTGAAAAGTCTGGAGTGTATTAGCGATGAATTTGCAAAGAGAAGCTGTATAAAGGATACTGCGAACTACAGCAAATAAAATAGATAGTCCTTGCAGTTATTCTTAATGTAAGTAGGAATAAAGCACTGGTTATTAAATTATTTATCGATTCTCAGCAAGTCCAAAATTATTTTTCTAGTTGTGTAATTCGACTTTCCAATTTTGCTATTTGATCAGCTAAATATGAAGGGGAAATATGAGGCGAAGAAATGATTTGTTTAACTTCAAATAAATGGTATTCTTTCCTTAATTCCGTTATTTCACCTGTATCTGCTAATTTAATACTCAAAGATTCATTTATAAGAGTTCCATAAAGCATGTCATTGGTCGAAATAGCAAATACCATTGTATTTCCTATCGGTTTATTAATAGTTAAACACACAATTGCTTTTACATTTTGGTTTCTTAAGCCCAATACCAATAGAGCTTCTAGGTGAAAATAAGTATCAGCCTCTTCATTCATGTAAGGGAAGCGAATTTTATTAAAGTTGTTTTTAATGCCTAGCTGTTTAATGAACTCTTTTTTATTCATTAATAAAGTGCTGCTTACAAAAGCTAGGTTTAGTTGTCGCTCTGTTTTTTCAATGGGCTTTTTTAGTTCGCTTTCTTCACTTATTCTAAAATTAGTAAGCTGATTTACAGTCAAATCTTTTGTAAACATATCACCAAGAGATATGCTAAAATACTTAGCAACCTCAATAACAGTATCTATTTTTGGCTCTGCCCTACCCTCTTCATATGCACCAACACTGGCTCTTGTTAAATTAAACAATTGAGCAAACGAGACTTGACTCAAGGATTTTACTGACCTTATTTTGCGAATATTAGAACCTATTTTAGACATCTACAGTGGGATAATTTTAGGTGAAATTACTAAAAAACTTATCATTGAAAAATAAACATGCTAAGATATTTAGTAATTGAAAATTTATTGCTACATTTGTTCGCATAATTAGTCAAACATATTTAGCGAAAGATTGATTTCGAGAGATGTAAGACTAATAGAAAATATAGTTATCATTTACATGAAGCGTAATTAACTTCATTTTAAAAATTAAATCAATGCAAGAACACTTTAATAAGGTAAAAGAGTTTGTTTTAGACCTTGGGTTTACAATTACCAAAACAATTGAAGAAGATCAGATTATCCTGATTAGCGATGAAGCTTCAGGCATTAATAATTGTGCCATCGGGTGTGCCGATCCAATTTTAATTATGGAGCAGCATTTAATGGACTTAAATACAGAGTCGATAGAAATTTACAAAAGCCTATTAATTAAGAATAGAGATATAATACATGGAGCTTTTGTATTGGATGAAACAGGTAAAAAGGTAATTTTTAGAGACACCTTACAAATACAGAATTTAGATAAAAATGAATTAGAAGGATCATTAAATTCCTTGAGTTTATTATTATCAGAATATTCTGAAGAATTAATAAAATTTTCAAAGAACAATTAAAATTAAAAGAAATGAGTTTATTTAAAAGATTATTTACACTAGGAAAGGCTGAAGCTAATGCTGTGGTAGACAAATTAGAAGACCCAATAAAAATGACCGAGCAAGGCATAAGAGATATGAAAAAGGATCTTGAGGGCAGCCTAACAGCGCTTGCAGAAGTTAAGGCTCTTGAGATTAGATCGAGAAATGAAATTTCTCAGGAAAGAGAGAAGGCAGTAGATTATGAGAAAAAAGCAATGTTATTGTTACAAAAATCCGAAAATGGGCAAATTACTGCAGATGAAGCAGACCGATTAGCAGGAGAAGCATTGAACAAGAAAGCAGAATGTGAGGCAAATGTTGAAAGAACTTCTAAAGATCAAATTCAATTTGAAGGAAATGTAAAGAAGCTAGAAGAAAACGTTAAAGTGTTAAGAACAAAAATTAGCTCTTGGGACAATGAGTTGAAAACCTTAAAAGCGAGAGTAAAAGTAGCTACTGCAACAAAAAAATTGAACAAACAAATGGCTTCAATTGACTCTACTGATACAATTTCTATGTTGGAACGTATGAAAGATAAAGTGCAACAAGAAGAGGCTTTGTCTGAAGCATATGGAAGTATTGCAAATGAATCAAGATCATTGGATGATGAAATTGACAATGCAATTGGAGACAGTACAGCATCACAATCTGATAGCCTTGCTGCTTTAAAAGCAAAGATGGCAGCCAATAAAAAATAAAACAATTATCAAAATACATTTTAAGGAGGGCTTAAACCCTCCTTAATTATTTACTTACACAATGAATATAAGATTGATTATAAAAATCATTTTTTTGGTAGGACTCATAGTTATAGCATGGTGGTTAATTCGCATAACATTAAAACTATTTATTCCCCTATTAATTCTTTCAGTAGGACTATATTTAGGTTATAAGTACCTTAGACCAAAATATAAATGAATGAATTAGGAATACATATATTGATGGAATTTAATGAATGTCCATTTGATGTATTAGACAATTTAGAAGAATTAGAACAAAGCCTAAACGAAGCGGCAAGAGCTGCGGACGCAACTATAATAAAATCGATTTTTCATCAATTTTCTCCTCAAGGTGTTACGGGAGTTGTTGTTGTTGCCGAAAGTCATTTAGCCATTCATACATGGCCCGAGTATAATTATGCCGCAGTAGATTTCTTTACCTGTAACCTAAGCATGGATTATATGAAAACATATAACTTATTGGTACAGCATTTAAAATCAACCAAGCATAGCTATCAAACGATAAAAAGAGGAACTAGCACTAAACAAATAATGCATGAGTTACCAAAGTCTTAAAAAGCGTTCTTATGAGATTTTGGAGCAAGGAAGCTCCTCAGATAAATGGAGTAGAATAGTCGATCTCTTTATTATTACGCTCATTTTATTAAATATTTTAGCAGTAATTCTTGAGTCGGTAGAATGGATAAAAGTTCATTATGAATTTATTTTCAGCTTCTTCGAAATCTTGTCTATTTGTGTTTTCACAGTAGAATATGTTTTTAGACTTTGGTCGATTACAGAAAAGGAAGAATATACTCACCCCATAAAAGGAAGACTTAAATACATGTTTTCTTTTTATGGTTTGATTGATTTGGTAGCTTTGTTACCAGCGTATATTCCATTGCTGATAAAAGCTGATTTAAGAGTTGTAAGAGCGATTCGTATCCTAAGGCTATTTAGGATATTAAAATTAACAAGGTATAACAAAGCTTTTAAGCACATAAAAAATGTGATGAAAGCCGCAAAAGAAGAATTGATAATTTCTCTGATGGCAGTATTAACCTTATTGGTCGTTGCGTCGAGTTTAATGTATTTTATAGAACACGATGTTCAGCCAGATGCCTTTCCAAGTATTCCTGCAACAATGTGGTGGGGAGTAGCAACTTTAACTACTGTTGGATACGGAGATGTTTATCCAGTAACGGATTTGGGTAAGCTAATGGCAGGGGTCATGGCCATTTTGGGAATAGGAATATTTGCATTACCAGCAGGAATATTGGCCAATGGTTTTGGAAGTTCGATTGAAAAAAATAAAGAAGACGGAGAAGAAGCTTGTGAGCATTGTGGAAAAAAGATAAAAAAATAATATAATTATGGGACTATTTGATTTTTTAAAAAAGGATAAAAAAGAGCCAAAAGTAGATTTTACAGTAAATGAATTGGAAAAAGGCTTTATTGTAGACTACTTTATGAAAAGTTGGGAGGTGAAGAAAGTATCTGTTTACGATTGGGGGAATAATTGTTTCTCACGTGAATACTTACTTGGATCTGGAGATGAGAATATTTATTTAAATGTTGAAGAAGATGATGAATTAATTTGCTCTGTTTGGAGGAAGTTAGATATATTTGACATTGATTCTGGATTAGCAAATTCCATTACCAAAAATGACGATGCTCCTGATCGAATTATTTATGACAAT
>JAESST010000014.1 GCA_016763995.1 Flavobacteriales bacterium
ATCGTTTTCAGTTTTCAAAAAGGCTCCACTCACATTGAAAGAAAATTTCTTGCTTAGCGTCCCTCTTAAACCTGCATAAAAGTTGTATCGCTCGTTAGTATTTCGAAGCGCTATATTTTCTGCAACAAATAAATTTTCTTCAGTTATTGAAGCATAATTCACTCTTCTCAACTCTCCTTTTACACCTAAATAAGGAACTAATATATCATCAATTACATTATATTTAGCTTCAACTAATGGATAGAAATGGAAACCAGTTTCATTTCCCGCATCAACATAAGTTCCAAGACCGACATTAATTCTAAATCGTTCTCCGATCGTACTAGCTTGTGGTTTAACCCCAATAAGTGTGCTACTTTCATTAAAATCATATTGATTATAATCAATCAATACATCAAGGCTATACAGTTCACTGTTGCTAAATTGATTCAGATTCCCATTAAAAATTACATTGTGTTCTTGATTATTAGAAGCATTCGATGTAAGCTTATACTCTATATCTCCAGAGTGTCTTAAATTAAAAGAATCTTGCTTAGTTGTTTGCAAACCTACTTTTGCTGAAATTCGATTATAATATTGCTCCAAAGTAGCTTTTGGTAACTCAATTCTATTGTTTGGGTTTGCCAAATTATAATATCCATAATAATTAAAGGCATCTCTACCATAGGAAACATTAGAACTTAAGGTATTTTTTCTCCAAAAACGCTTTCCAAAAGCTTCAACATGCAAATTACTATTCTCGACTCCTTTTAGACTATTGACCTCTTTCATATTAAAATAACTCGCATGAGCTCCAATAGAATATTCCTTTGATCGTAATGTGTTATAATAAATTTCACCAAATGGAACTAAGGCATTCCCGACTCCTGCCCTAACATAACCATTGTATAACCTTACGAGCGGCTCTCCTTTAATTTTTGCAGGAGCAATCGGTTCTACTTCAAACGAAACTGGTACCTGCTTATTTATAAATGAGTAATCCAAGTCCAATTCTATTTTCAAATTATCATCAATTTCAGGATCAGATGAAATTTTATTAGCATCAATTAAAATAGGTTGATATTCTTTTACTACTCGAAATGTATCACTTGGTAAGTTATCTTGTCCAAATAAAAGACTCGAGACTAATAAGCCTGACAAAGTTAAAATATTAGTTTTCATCTTTCACCTCCTTTGCTTTTTTGGAATTTGTTTGCACCGAATCTGGTTCAAATAATTTTTCTTCATTTTTATTCTCAGATTCAAAATCAACTTCCATTGGTTCTTCAATCTCTTTATCTTGATTTTGTTCCGATTCATTCAATAGCCTAAGCTTCTCCTTTGCTATATCTACTAACTCTTGATTATCTGCATTGTCAATAACGCTCTGAAAAGTCAGCTTTGCATTATAATAGTCTTCCCCTGCAATAAAATTATCAGCTAATAAAATAAAGCCTTTTGCAATCCAATAAGGAAAAGATGGTACTTGATCTACCAATCGATAAATCACCGTATCACTCTTTCCAAATTCCCTTTGTAGGTAATACGTTTTAGCTAACATATATTTCGCCTCAGCCCCAATCTTATTCTGAACATTTGAAAGCGTATCTAAATGCACGATTGCTTCTTCATAATTCTCTTTTTCAAAATTAGTTTTAGCTAATGTTAACTTTGCCTGCTGCCACAGGTTTTCCGCTACTATTTCTTGAGATAAGATCATATTTGCATAAACTGCAGCGTTCTCAAAATCTTCTTTTTCAAAATACAACTGCATTAGATTAATCTCTGAAGAACGTATATTTTCTTTTCGCGTTGCAGTTGTTTGTAAACTCTTATAATTCGCTATTGCTTCATCTTTCTTACCTAATTGTCGATAAATCTCACCTAATGTGACCAATGATTTTTCTGTGAACTTATTCTGAGATTGACCAATTACAAACTCAAAATCTTTTGCTGCTTCTTCATAAAAATTTGACTTAGTCTCACAATCTCCTCTGTAATAATGGGCATTTAAGCTAAACAGACCATTTGGATAACGTTTGATGTAATTGCTAAGGTCTCGAACGGCTTTTTCACACCTCCCCTCCAAGTAGGCATTTTCAGCAATAACATAAGTTGTCGAATCTAACTCATTCTTGCTTATATCTGCAAAAGGAACTCCATTTACATAATCTTGGAATGCTCCAGCGTCTCCCTTGTCAATGTATATCTTTTTAATTTTCCCTAGCGCCTCTTTTGCTAAGCTATTTTTTGAGTAGTTCTTTACTACCTTATCAAAAGCAGCTAATGCCATATCATCTTCATTTTTGTTGTAATGAATTAAGCCAACTTTCAAATATGCTTTTCCCAAATAATTACTTTTGGGAAAATCGTTAATTAACTGATTGTAATACGACAATGCTTCGTCATTTGCTCCAAGAATCAATTCTGTTTTTCCCAACTCAAACAGTGCATCATCCACATATACAGAAGACTTTTGCTCTTTTATTAATTCGTTTAATTTTTTCACCTTCTTTTTATACTCACCCAATACACCATGGGAAACCGACGCTTGAAACAATGCATAATCTTCATTTGCAATTGAACTATTTGCCGCTTCATTGTAGTATTTTATTGCATTTCTATAATCCTTTTGAATAAAGTAACTATCAGCAATTCTTAAATAAGCATCGTTTATTAAACCTTGATTCTCCGATTTTGCATTCTCCAAAAATTCTTTAAACCAAAAGATAGCAGTGTTATATGTTTTCCTCTTGTAATGTGTATAGGCCGTATTATAATACCCTTTATCATAAAAATCGAGACTAACTGCCCCTGAGCTTGCCAGAAAATCTGAATAAAAATTATCGGCATTATCATAGTCTCCTAATCTATAAAAGCACTCAGCCATCCAGAACAAAGCTGTTGCCTTTAATTTAACATCATACTTATTTTCGAGCGACAATTGGAACATATCAAGCGCATCTAAAAAGTTTTTTTGCTGAAACAATTCAACTCCTCTGTAATATGCTAAACGTTGCTTTGCTTTTAACAATTTAATGTCTTGTCTTTTTATTCTATCAATAGATTTTAATGCTTCTTCATAATTCTTCGTGGTATAATATACTCCGACCAAATACTCGTATGCGTCGTTTAATTTTGGTGAGTTCGGATAAGAATTAATGTATTCTTCAAAAGCTACTATCGCATCATCGTAAGGATGATAACTAAGTTCATAGGCTGTTTTTGCATAATTAAATAGTGCATCTTCTGTTATTTCAGGATCAATATTTAACTTGTAAGCGTTTCGAAAAGCAGCCTTTGCCGACTTCTTATTATTTGTTTTAATATTTGATTCTCCAATATAATAGTAAGCAGACTGAGCAAGCGTATCATTTGTTCCAATCGCCTTTTGAAACGCCTGGACTGCTTGCTCATAGTTCTTAATCTGAAAGTGAGCATACCCTAATTGATAATACTCTTGATTTGATCCTTGCTTTCGTTCTAAATATTTTTCAAGATTTGGAAGTGCTTTTTCAAATTCCCCTGTTTCATAATAAGCATCTCCAATGAGTTTCCGAATCTCATTTTCCTTTTTAGGCGGTGCTGAGTCTAACACAGCAGGCGCGTAAGTAAGTAACTTATCATATTTTCCTTGCAAATAATAAATTTGAGTAAGGTAATATGGAATGACAGAACCAAACTTCGGATCGTTTGCTAACTTATTAAAGTTCTCCGAGGCAGTTTGATATTTCCCATCTTGATAAGAAATATGTGCATAATAATACCTTGCAGCAGAAACATAAACATTATCTGTATCTTTTATTTCATAGAAACTTTTAGCTGCTTTATCAAACTCATCAATTTGGAAATATGAGTATCCTTTTTTAAAGTTATATTCATCTCTTTCTTCCTGGCTCAAATCTAATGGATCTACAAAAGACAAATAATCAATAACATCCTCATACTTTTTCTTTCTAAATTGAAACTTAGCAAGGTTAAAATAAGCTGAGACCCTATGAACACTTTCAGGGTGAGTTTCTATGAATTTCTTCAATAACGCTTCTGCATTTGCGTGAAACAACTCTACTGCACAAAGTGCATGATAGTATTCAGCATCAATTCGAATCTCTGAATGCACATCTCTTATTTGCACTATCGTTTTTTGAAAATACTCTTGTGCAGGGGTGTATTTCTCTTTTTCAAAAAGATCAATTGCATTTCTAAAATCGGGATTTTCTTCTGTAAAGAGCAGGCTCTGTTGGGCTTGAGTCGAAAATACCACGAAGAAGATCAAAATCAAAGAAACTGTTTTCAAGAAGGATTGGGGCAATCTATTTTTATTTTTCACGCTGTTACTGCTGCTTAAGAAAGAGTTTGTATAGAACAATTAAAGGTAACTGAATCGTTTCTCTAGAAAGTCAGATTTAGTCTAAGTTTTCAACGCTTTTTTGTTAAAAGAATTGTCTCCAAATCAGCTATTTTTTTTTTTGATCCAATAGTTCACAGATTGATTTTTCTATCTTTGTTTGAAACTCAACAAAATGGCAGGAACTGCAATCATAGAACTAAATGGTGTAAATGTTTTTCAACAGAAACACCTTGTTCTCTCCAACCTTGGCCTTCGAATTGAGAAAGGAGATATGGTTTATTTGGTGGGAAAAAACGGAAGTGGAAAAAGTAGTTTCCTGAAAACTCTATACGCTGAACTCGCCTTAAAAGAAGGGGAAGCAAGGGTTGCAGGGTTTGAACTTAGCAAACTAAAACGCAAAAAAGTTCCTTTTCTAAGAAGAAAAATAGGGATTGTTTTTCAAGATTTTCAGTTATTATCGGATAGAAGCATCAATAACAATTTAAAATTTGTAATGAAGGCTACAGGCTGGAAAAGCAAAAAAGAAATAAATGAAGGGATTCAAGTTGTACTTGAAAAAGTTGGCTTAGGAAACAAAGGGTTTAAAATGCCACACGAATTATCAGGAGGAGAACAACAACGAGTTTCCATTGCAAGAGCATTATTAAATGACCCTGAAATTATTTTAGCCGATGAACCTACCGGAAATTTAGATCCTGAAACATCTCTTGAGATTATGAAACTCTTGGTTTCAATTAGCCAAAACGACAAAGCTGTCCTAATTGCTACACATGACTATGATATGATGCGAAAATTCCCAGGTAGAGTTCTTCAATTTGAAAACGAAACGATTACAGAACCGGAACCAACAATTCCTCCTAACGCTTAAGATCTTTTAAATAAAGTGGATAAAACACCTAATCTATAAAGATCAAAACTTGTAAGGTTCACCCTTCCCTGCTTGAATTTCCCTTCTAATCGATTTCGATTCAATCGAAACCATATTCCCAAAAAAATCTCAAAACCAAATAATTTTAATTGAAAGTAGACTTTTAACAAAGGAATTAATCGAATAAACTCACGATCATATTCTAAATTATTGGCAATCTTTAATAAATTCGAGATACTTAATTTTACCTTATTAAGGTACTCCATATTAGTATCTAAGTCTCCGTTTAAAACAACATTTTCAACATGTTGAATGGAAACCTTTTTTTTCATTAGCTCAAAACCAAACAACGTATCTTCGTGTCCATACTCTTCGATTTTCTCATCAAATAAAATAGACTGAAATATCTCTTTATCAATAATAAAATTATTGGTGGTAAAAGATTGGTAAGGATGCTTTTTCAAAAATGATTTTGACTTTTGCTCTCTTGATTTGCTATACTTCCATCGTAAGATGTATTCTTTATCTGGTGTTTCAATTTGGTAAACACTCCCTCCACAAATCACCATAGAAAACTGCCCTCTTTTCAAGAGCTCAATGTAATTCTTTACAAAGTTCTCCGAAACAATAGACGAATCTCCATCAATAAAAAGGAGGTACTTATTCATCGCTTTTTCAGCCAATAAATTTCGAATTCTTGAGCGCCCTATGTTCTCTTTTAATTGAATGGAATTCACTTTAGAGTTCAATTCAGCTAATTTCTGCCGAAATTCAGGCTTCGATGCATCGTCTATTACTATAATTTCAACTTCTTCTTTCAATTGACTTACCTGCCTTAGCAAATCATCTACTAATGCTGAACAATCGAAATTATAAATAGGGATACAAATAGAAAGCATTACTTAGGTAGATAAGTTTCCAAAAATAGACAACAATACTTTTTCCTCTTCCTGCCAATTGAATTCTTTCGCTGCAAGCAAGCAATTCTCTTTCCACATCTCATATTCATTAGACTCGAGCATGAGGTTTAATTGTCTTGCCAATACATCAGGCTCATAAGATTGTAACTCCTCTCCAACGGCATACTCTTTTAATGTTTCTTTAACTTCAATCAAGTCTGCATACAAAATAGGAGTAGCTGCATGCAGATAATCAAAAATTTTATTGGGTAAAGCATATGTGTAGCTCAAGCCTAACTTTTTCTCAATAGAGACTCCTAATTTAGCTTTTCTTGTGTATTCCTTTAAATCTAGGGGATCTACCCTTCCTAAAAAAACGACCCTCTCCTGCAAATTTAATTGTTGAACTTTTTCTTTTAATGAATGCTCTATGTCTCCTTCCCCTGCAATCCAGAGCTTAGCATTTACTTTAGGCATTGCTGCAATAAGTTCTTCTATTCCTCTTCCTACATTTAAAGCTCCTTGATAGATGATATAGTCTAATTTGTCTGCTTTTTTGGTTTCGCCTAGAATCGGAAAATTTCGAATTACCTTAAATTCTACTCCGTACTTTTCTTGATAAACACTCGCAATTTTTGGAGTTACAGTGATGCAATGTTTCAAATTAGGAATAAGTCTTTGTTCTATTCTTTCCCAAAATCTGCGAACGCTTGGTTTGCTCAATAACTCAGGAACTTCAGTAAAGTATTCGTGACTATCATAAATCAGTGGCTTTTTTTTCAATTTCGCGGCCAAATAATTTGCAGGTAGAACGTCTAAATCGTTTGCATAAAGAACCTCTACTTTTGAGCTCATTAATTTCAAAAACAGACGAATGTTTAAGTTTGCATAAAACAAGGCTCCTGTGTTGAACCATAGTTTAAAGCGTTGACTTTTATAGTTTTTTAAAAAAACCTTGCTTGTCTTTAAATGTCTACCTAATAAGCTTACTTCATACTCTTGCTTCATCAGGCTTTCACATACCTTCAAAACTCGCTGATCTGAACTTAGATCTGTGCTTACTGAAACAATTACTTTGGTAGAAGATTTCATGCAAAGCGAAAATGAGAAATTTTAAGTGAACGAACGATAAGAACTAGAAAAATTTACTGATTTGCGCCTATTTAAATCTTATCCATTTTCTACTAGGTTGAACAATATAGATTTCCTTTTCTAACAACCTGAGTTCCTCAACAAAAATATTTTCAGTTGATTAATTAATAACAACAACTTACTATCATAAATGTTATTATTAGGCTATTTCCTCATAACAGCTTAATCTCTCCTAAAAGCAGATTATTCTATCTAATTATTGAACGGCTTCTATTCCGCAGTCTAAGAAGTCAGAATATTCTTGAACACTTGGTGTATAACCAACAGGGTTTCCTAATAGATATCCATCCGGGCTCAACATTACATAATAAGGCTGAGAATTATTATTAAACACCTGCGTTTGGAAGGTGGCCCACTTGTTACCGATGGTTTTGATTTTCTTTTTCTTCAATTGATCTCCGGCCATATATTCAAACACACCTTGCTGCTCTTCCGGTAACAAAACTTTATCATCAACGTAAAGAGAAACCAAAACAAAGTCTTCTTCTAGCTTTTTCTTGATGCTTTCAACTGTCCAAACTGATTCTTCCATTTTTCGACAGTTGACACATGCCCAGCCTGTAAAATCAATTAATAAAGGCTTGTTTACACGCTTTGCTTCTGCCATCGCTTCTTCAAAATCATCAAATTGTGCGTGAAAAGTCTCTTTTTCATACCAACTGTAAAAGGTTGGAGGAGGAAAGCCACTTAAAAGGTTGTGATTCCAAGGTGGGTTTTTTAATACTCCCGGTGCTATATAAATAGTAAAGATCAATACAACAATTGCAAAACTTAATCTAAAAGGAGATAGTTTCTTCAAAGGGGAATCATGAGGAAATTTAATCCAACCGAACAAATAGGCTGTTAAGCCTGCAAAAATTATGGTCCAAATCAGGAAGAAGCTTTCTCTTTTAATCACCCCCCACTGCTCTACTAAATCTGCATTCGAGAAGAATTTCAGCGCTAGAGCTAATTCAATAAATCCTAATACCACTTTTACCGCATTTAGCCATCCACCAGATTTTGGCAGTTTGCTCATCATACTTGGGAATGCAGCAAATACGGCAAATGGCAGCCCTAGTGCAATTCCAAATCCACTCATCGCAGCTGTAATTGGCCAAGGACCATTCTTCAAGGCACTTCCTAATACTGTTCCTAAAATTGGCCCTGTACAAGAAAATGATACCAAAGCTAATGTTAATGCCATAAAGAAGATTCCTAAAACCCCACCTATTTGAGAGGCAGAATCAGCCTTATTCGTAAATGAACTTGGTAATGTAATTTCAAAATATCCAAAAAACGAGATTGCAAAAACAACAAATACAATGAAGAAAATAATGTTCAATGCCACACTTGTTGCTATCTCACTCAATACCGCAGGATCTGCATTGAAATGAAAAGGAATACTTAAAATTGCATAGATTAAAAAGATAAAGAAGCCGTATAGAATTGCTTTCCCTAATCCTTTTCCTCCTCCATCTCCTTTGGTAAAGAAACTTACCGTTAGAGGAATCATTGGAAAAACACATGGTGTTAACAAAGCAATTAAACCTCCTATAAACCCCATTAAGAATACCACCCAAACATCACTTACTTCTTCCTTTTCTTCAACACAAGTTCCTCTTGGGTTTTCTAAATCTACATTAGGAAGGCTTGGGATAACAGTAGCAACATCTAAATCTGCTATTTGACTTGATTTCTCTAAAACGTTAATCCCCTTTCCCGTTTTCAGATCAAATTCCACTTCAATTAACTCAGGTGGTAAACACATAGAAGCATTACAAACGATGTATTCAAACTCAATGATTAGTGTTTCACTCGCTACGCCCTCAACCGTTCGAACAAATTCTACTTCTGATTCATAATAATTTAAATCTAAATCAGCTGTAGGATCAAATTTTGAAATTAAATCGCCTTGTTCTTTGACTAAAACATCAGGATCCTGTGCTTTATTCAAGTAAAACTTTGTGGCCATTACTTGCTCTTCTTCTGTCTTCTGTTTCTGAGAATAAAGATGCCATCCTTTGCCTATCGTACCTTTAAAATGAAAGTCATAACTTGACCCTTCGCCTTTGGTCGAAAAGTATTCCCACTTTGCTGCATTTAGATAATCATCAGAAACGCCAATTCCCCCATCTACTTTAGCTTCCTCCTTTGTTTCTGAATTTTCTGTTCCATTTGATGCTTCTCCGATCGAGAATTCAAAATCAATGTATTCCGGCGGCAAACATCTTTCTTCATCACAAACCATAGAATAAACCTCAGCAGTAACAGTATAAGCAGCCTTGCTATTTGATTTAATCTCTTGTACAAAAGTTACTCCTTCTTCAAAGTAATTCAGATCCATATCGAAATTTGGATCATATTCTATTTTTGCTTTGGGTTCCTTTACTTTCCCAATTAAACTAAAGTTTGTTGACTCTTTGAAGGTAAATTCTGTAGCAATAGGGCCATCATCACTTGGTAAAGTTTGAGAATACAAATGCCAGCCTTCATCTATGCTTGCAGTCATTCGTAGTTCGAAATTACCGTTATCTAACTCTTTTACTTCTGTATCCCAACTTATTGGAGTATAAATTTGAGCTTGAACAAAGAGAGTTGAAAGGAGCATTAGTATGCTCAGTAAATAAGTACGCATGGACTATTCATTTTTTTAGTAATGCGCCCAAATTTAAGATAATTTGTGGGTATTGTTTTGTTATCGATTTATCAAAGAACCACTTGACATAAGATCCAACATTTAACGCTTAAGTAGCATCAAACTCCGTCTAATTCTTCGTTGATTCCTAGCTGGAAATATCGTTTTATCCAACCGACAAAGAAGTAGAGAAAAGGTGTGTCAATTGCCGCAATGAGCACTTTGAATAAAACCCCACTAATTAGTAAGCTTGTGAACTTATCCCACTCAATGGCTCCAAAAGAACAAAGTAACAATAATACAGAGCTAGTATCTACCAACTGAGAAAACATTGTAGAAGCATTATTGCGCAGCCATAAGTGCTTCCCTCGTGTCTTTTTCTTCCAAAAATGATATACTCGAATGTCCACGAATTGAGCTAATAAATAAGCCATCATAGAAGCTCCAACTGCAACTACTGTTAGACCAAAGACATTATGAAATGTTTCATTCTGAACAGGAGACCATACAGTTGCTGGAACATAATCCGCTAACATCACTACACCAAGAACAAACACAGATGCAAACAAACCTGATAAAACAACCCTGTTTGCTTTCTTCTTTCCGTAGATTTCTGAAATAATATCGGTAATCAAAAAAGTTATCGGATAAGGAAGAATACCAACAGAAATCTCAAACGTATAGATTCCGAAAAAATCCCATGAAAAGAATTTTTGAAAAATGAGATTCCCCGCCACTAAGGATGCAACAAAAATTGCAGTCAATACAAGATATAATCGTTCAGCTTGTATGGCCCTTTTTATGCCCACTTAGTTGTTATTTCCATGATTTGATGACTGCCTTCTGTTAATTTAAATCTATCATCCGATTTAATACCAACCAACCAAACAATTTCATCTTTAGAACTCAAAACATATACTTCCTTTTTATCTTCCAACGAAACTTTTTCGTCTATTAGAATATCACTCACCTTTTTCATTCCTGACATTCCCAATGGTTTCATTCGATCTCCTTGTTTCCATTTTCTCAATTCTAATGGAAAACTTAACTTCTCAAAATCGAAGCCTTCTACCTTCCGGTTCTTCTTAAACTTAAAATTAAAGCGCTCCACTCTTCTCGATCGCAACCCAATCGGTTCAATTATATTACACACCTCATCTACCAACCAAAAAGCAGTTTCATCTGTTTTCGCCTCCTCTTTTAAATTTAGGAAAAGCTTCGTTCTATCTACTAATAAAGCATGCGTTTGAGACAAGAAGGTTTTACCTGCCTGATTTTGCTTCATACATTTCAACAAATCTTTTAGCTGACTCTCATTGAAGCCATAAGGTGATAATAAATAAAAAAGAAAAAGCTTGGGCTTAGATAACTGATTCACCATTTCCTTGTCAAGATATCCTTTTTCAAGTTGTTTTCTCAACTCTTTTGTCTCCTTTTTAATAATTTCGTCTAACAATAAATTTGCCTCATTCAAGTACGTCAAATTCGACTTCATTTTTTCCAAGAAACCAGGATTTCGATCTTTCCATGGCTTTATAATCATATGTCTAAACCAGTTTCTTTGATATTTGATATCCAAGTTTGATTGATCTTCTCTAAAAATGATTTTATTTTTTTGAGCATATGCCTTAATCTCGTCTTTTGTAAATTGGAGTAAAGGTCGATAGCGGTCGAAGGTGGAACTTATACCTCTCAACCCTCTCAGCCCTGTACCTCGATCTAAATTAATTAGGAACGTTTCTATATTATCTTCCAAGTGATGAGCTGTAGCCAGCACCTCATAGCCCTCTTTTTGCTTTAGTTCTTCAAAAAAATCATATCGAATTTCTCTCGCTGCCATTTGAATTGAGATTCCTCTTTCATTGGCATAAGCAGCTGCATCAACCTTAGTGGTATGAAAAGCAACTCCCCAATCTGCTGCCTGATCTCGAACCATTTGCTGATCCAAGTCACTTTCCCCCTCTCGTAAAGAAAAGTTAACATGTGCTACTCCATGAAATTTCTTTGCATGATGCGTTAAATGCCAAAGCACCATTGAGTCTACTCCCCCACTTACAGCAAGTAGCACCTTTTGATTAAATGTTATTCCTGACGCGTTAAACTCCTTCTTAAACTCTCTTAGCATAATTCTCCTTCTGTAAGTCAAAGATAGCTTTTGCTTTTAACAAACACTCCTCATATTCTTGCTCAGG
>JAESST010000236.1 GCA_016763995.1 Flavobacteriales bacterium
AACTCGTTTGCCCAATACATAGCCAAATAAAAATGACTTCCCCTATTATCCAACTCGTTTACTTTACGTGAAGGAGATTTTCCATTTAATAAAAATGCTTCTGTTGCTTTGTCTAAACATTCTCCTAAAATCTTTGCTTGAGGATTGTTTGCTTTTTCACTTAAATGTTCTAAAGAAACTGCCAATGCTAAAAACTCTCCTAAAGAATCCCATCTTAAATGATTTTCATCTGTCAACTGTTCCACATGCTTTGGTGCAGAACCGCCAGCTCCTGTTTCAAATAATCCACCACCATTCATCAATGGAACGATAGATAACATTTTTGCTGAAGTACCTAATTCTAAGATTGGGAATAAATCAGTTAAGTAATCTCTCAATACATTCCCGGTAACAGAAATTGCATTGTCTCCTTTCTTGATAATCTCTAAGGTAAATCGTGTCGCTTTTTGCGGTGACATGATTTGAATGTCTAAGCCATTTGTATCGTGATTTAACAAATAAGCATTCACCTTTTTAATTAATTCAGCATCATGTGCTCTTACTTCATCTAACCAAAAGATAGTTGGCCAACCTGTTGCTCTTGCTCTATTTACTGCTAGTTCCACCCAGTTTTCTATTGGGGCATCTTTTACTTGACACATTCTCCAAATATCTCCTGCTTCAACTGTGTGCTCTATTAAAATCGATCCATCTTGACTCAGCACTTTCACAGCTCCATCGGCCTTCATCTCAAATGTTTTATCATGAGAACCGTATTCCTCCGCTTTTTGAGCCATTAAACCAACATTGGGAACTGTACCCATTGTTGTTGGATCGAAAGCTCCATGTTCTTTACAAAATTTAAAAGTTTCGTCATAAATAGAAGCGTAACTACTATCTGGAATTACCGCCTTAGTGTCTTGTAATTTCCCTTCAGCATTCCACATCTTACCTGACGTTCGAATCATTGCCGGCATTGTCGCATCAATAATTACATCTGAAGGAACGTGTAAGTTGGTAATCCCTTTATCAGAGTTTACCATTGCCATATCCGGTCCGTCAGCCATACATTTTTGAATCGCTGCCATCACTTCTGATTTCTTATCTGCAGACAACTCATCTAACTGTGCAATCACGTTTCCAAGACCATCATTTGGATTTGCTCCAATTTTCTCTAAATCTGTTCCATATTTATCAAATACTTCGTCAAAAAACACACGAACTGCATGTCCGAAAATAATTGGATCAGAAACTTTCATCATTGTTGCCTTCATGTGCAATGAGAATAGGATTCCCTTAGCTTTAGCATCTTCTTTCTGTTCCTTTAAGAAATCTATTAAAGCTTTTTTACTTAGATAAGTCCCATCAATAATTTCCCCTGCTAATAAAGGAATGTTTGATTTCAACACCTCAACTGATCCATCAGCTCCGTGAAATTCAATTTTCACATCATCAGCCTTAGATACCGTAACAGACTTTTCATTCGAACGAAAATCATTTTCAGCCATTGTTGCTACATGAGATTCTGATTCGGAAGACCATGCGCCCATTGAGTGTGGGTTTCTTTTGGCAAATTCCTTTACCGCTTTGGGTGCTCTCCTGTCAGAATTCCCTTCTCTCAATACTGGGTTTACTGCACTTCCTTTAATCTTATCGTATCTTACTTTTATCGACTTTTCCTCTTCCGATGTAGTATTTTCTGGATAAGCAGGAATTTGGTAACCGTGTGCTTGCAACTCTTCGATAGCGGCTAATAACTGAGGCACAGATGCACTAATATTTGGCAGTTTAATAATGTTTGCTTCACTCGTTTTGGCTAGTTCTCCTAACTCCGCTAACGCATCCTCTACTTTCTGCTCTTCTGTTAAAAACTCAGGAAATACAGCTAGAATTCTCGCTGCTAAAGAAATATCTCTTGTCTCTACTTCAACACCCGCTGCTTTCGTAAATGCTTTTACAATTGGTAAAAATGAATATGTTGCTAAAGCTGGAGCCTCGTCTGTCTTGGTATAAATGATTTTTTGTGCCATTCTAATATAAGGTATTGTGTTTTCTTATTGATATTATCCGCCATTTAGGAATTTGCAAAGATAATTTTTTCATTTGGGTAGCTAGCACATTTAAAATAGAAAGACATGATTATTTGTGACTAAGATTTACCCTTTCAAGGAAGTACAATTTTTTGCTTATCTTAACGTTAACGCAAAGCCTAAGCTACTAACAATTACTACTATGAAGAGATTATCTATCCTTTTACTTGTTCTTTTTTCTCAGTATCAAGCTGCAAACGCTTGTAGTTGTAATGGAGTACATTCTTTCTGCCAAGTCAACTTTTATGAAGCTAACTGGAATTCTTTCATTGGAAAAATAATAAGGCACGACAGTTTATTTACTGAATTTGAAATTCTTAACAACCTAAGAGGAACTGAAACTAGAGATACCATTCTTATTTGGGACAATCCGATGAGTGGAAATGGAACTACTTGCTTTTGGGACATCAAAGCAGACAGCCGGAATCTTGGAATGTTAGGAGATACTATTTTAATTGTATTACCTAGAATAGACAGCTTGCCTCCATCTTCAACTTATGGAGTTATTGGTGATTACATTAAACCATCAGAGCTTTGTAGTAGCCCACTTCTTCCAATAAAAAATAAACTCATTACAGGGCATCTAATAAGCATTCCCGCAGGATTCATTACCCAAGATACCATGCATTTAGATAGCTTTAAATTAAACTACAATGCGAATGGTAGAGCTATGGATTGTGATATTGCAGTAGGACTTAATAAGATAAACTTATCTAAGACTGTTAAGCTGCAATTATATCCAAACCCCACTTCAAATGCGATTAATATTTCCACCGAAGAATCTATCAAAAGCATTCAAATCTTTGATTTAGTTGGGAAAGAGCTTTTCATTAATAAGGATAAGAATTTTCCAAATGAATCTAAAGAACTCAGCATAGACTTGTCAAATATCAACAACGGAATATATCTCGTACATATTAAACTTAAAAATGATTTATCCACAGTAAGAAGAGTGATTAAATATTAATCTGCTCTTAAATACTTAGCTTACTTTCTTATTACAGCTTTATTAACTTGCTCTAGATTCAGGTTTAGTAAACTTGTAAGGTAAAGGTATTTTAAATTGTTTTTTTCGTGCTGATGCATCACTTTGATTTTCGGTTTGTCTTTAGATCGTAATATGTCAAATACTCCCATCACATATATTCATCAGCCGCTCATTGAAGCAGCCAAAAAGGAGGATAGGAATGCTCAGAGCAAACTCTATACACTTTATTACAAGGCCATTTATAATAGTAGCTTAAGAATAGTAGGAGATCGTTTTTCTGCAGAAGACATTATGCAAGATTCTTTTATTGATGGATTTAAAAACATTCATCAGTTTGATGCTCGATCCACCTTTGGGGCTTGGATAAAAAAGATAGCAATCAACAAGTCAATTAACTTTATAAAGAGGCAACAACTGCTTACTCATAAGTTGGACGATTATTCAAATGCAGAGGAAGTGGATCAGGAAGAAGAAAGTGAAACTCATTCTATCGAAGAAGTTAAAATGGCGATGAATAAATTAGCTCCAAATTACAAAGTAGTTTTTTCGCTGTATATGATTGAAGGCTACGATCACGATGAGATTGCTAAAATTATGGACATCAGCTCCAGCACTTCGCGGTCACAATTGAGCAGGGCAAAAAAGCAGGTAAAGAGACTTATTCAAAACCAACATAAAATGGCATGAAAAATTTAGAAGAAAATAGACGTGATAATTTCCTTGGCTTTGATGATCAAGAACCTGAAAATGGTCATTTGTTGCGATTTGAGAAAAAACTCAGTCAATCTTCTGTTCATCCCAGAACTTTGCTTTGGAAAGTTTCAAGAATTGCTGCTGCTCTTATAATCCTAGCCGGACTTAGTTCTGTTTTTTACCTTATGAATGAAACAGACCAAACGACTCAAACCTTAACTGCTGATCAAAACACGGAATTTCCATTAGAAGAAGCAGAAAACTATTACAAAAGTGAATTTGACCGCCAGTTTATTGCCATTTCAAACAACTATCAGGATGACGAGAGTAAACGAATGATAGGGGATAGTCAACTTTTGATAATTGAACTTGAAAAAGAATACAAAGAATTAGAAGTAGAACTTAAAAATACCGGTGATTACAGAGTGGCGACGGCCATGATATTAAATTACAAAAGCAGAATCAGCATTCTAGAAAATCTGATCGAAAAGTTAAAATACGTTACTCAACTAAAAGATCAAGAAAATGTTACTCAAACCTCTTAAATACTACTTATTCTCTCTTTTAATTTTTCTATTAGCAGGGAGTCAATGTATAGCAAAGGCTCCTAATCATTCAGCTATACATCCTCATTTATTTGTCGAAGCTAAAGCTTCTATCTCTCTTGTTTTTGAAGCTTGCAAAACAGTATTCGTTCATCAAGCCATTCGAATAAAAACAATTGGTGTTCGTAATGCAAATCGATTTAGATCAATTTGGATGAAACGAAGAAACCTTATGCGAAAGCAAATAGGAGTGACTAAAAGAAGCTTAAAACTTCAAAACAAACTAGGCAAAAAACTTTTAAATAAACTAACATGAAACTATTAACACATAAAGCAGGCCTGTTGGCTACACTAATTTTCTTCCTCTTATCGAATACTATTTCGGCAAAAAAAGGAGGTGTAGAGAAAACAAGAAATATTAATGAAACTTATACTGTTTCAGCAAATCATAAGATTGAAATCAACAACAAATTTGGTGAAGTTAAAATCAACTCTTGGGATAAAAGCGAAGTTGCAGTTAAGATAAATATTAGTGTAAAAGACGGCAACGAGAAACGAGCTCAAAATTTACTAGATAGAATCAAAATAGACATCAAAAACACAGCCAATCAACTTACTATTAGAACCATAATTGATGGAAATAATAAGAATTTAAAAATAAAGGCCAAAGGAGATGAACACCTAAGTATTGATTTCGAGATAAGCGTGCCAGCAAATAATTTACTCTCAGTAAAAAATTCTTTTGGACCTGTTATTATTGATAAAATGACCAACAATGTAATGCTAGATCTAAAATTTGGTGGAGCAACTATTGGAGATTTAAACGGGGATCAAAACAGTTTAAAATTTGAGTTTGCAGACCCTGTTGTCATCAACAGTATGAAGGGCGGAAATATTAACTTAAAGTTTTCTAAGCTAGAAATGATCAACTCTCAAAATGTTGTGCTTGCATCAGAAATGTCTTCCTCAAAATTTGAAATGGTAAAAAAAGGACAATTCAACTTAAAGTTCGGTTCTCTAGATATTGGGGAACTTCAAGAATTGATCCTAAACTCGCAAATGAGTGCTGTCAAAATAGGATCTATACACATTAAGGCAAACATTAAAAACAAATACGGTTCACTCAAAATTTCTAAGATTCTAAAATCATTAGAATCAATTGAAATAGATGCTGAGTTTTCTCCTATTAAGCTCCTATTTGAAAAGGAAGGATCTTATCAAATAGATGCTCATTCAAAAATGGCAGGATTAAAACTACCTCCTAATAGTATTCAGGAAGAGAAAGTATATAAAGAGAGTAATTCAATTATTAACAATGAAAAGGAATTCAAAGGAAGGATAGGTACAAAAAAAGGAAATCCGTCCAAAGTGAAGATTCAAAGCTCCTTCGGAGAAGTAAAACTAATGCTAACCGATTAGCTTTGTGCATTTAGTTAAACAGGAAAAGGAAAGGATAAACCCTTTCCTTTTTTGTTCGTATTAAATTATCTTAATGCCCTCTGGTTTTTCCAGAAAATTTAAATCAATACGTATATTCGAATGCTTAATTTCGAATTTCACTTTAAGTAAAACACAATGTTAAAAACGATCTGGCTTGTATTTATCGCAAGCATGCTTTTCATTTCCTGCGATAATCAACCAAAATCATCCGAACCGACTACGGAGAAAGAAACTGAGAAGATGGAACCAAACGAATTTGAATTGTTACTCAACTATACCGATCATCATAGTTTTGCAAAACCTGATGAAGCTGTTGTTACCCATTTAAAATGGATAGCTGATGTGGATTTTGATTCAAAAACTATTACTGCAACTGCAAGCTATAATATCAACAACAGGGAAGGAGTTGATACTATTTTCTTAGACAGTAGAAACCTAGTTATTTCTGAAATTAGAAGAGATGATCATGAAGGAGCATTGAGTTTCCAACTACACGAACACAGTGGGGTTTTAGGAACAGAACTAGCAATTCCTATTTCTAAAAACACGCAAACTATTAGTATTGACTATAAAACAACGGAAGGGGCAGATGCCTTACAATTCCTCGATCCGGTTCAAACGGCTAATAAAACTCATCCATTCTTGTTTACTCAATCGCAGGCGATTTTAGCTAGAACTTGGTTACCTTGTCAAGATAGCCCGGGAATTCGATTTACATATGAGGCTACTGTTAAAGTTCCAAAAGGAATGTTAGCAGTTATGAGTGCCAGCAATCCAACAGAAGCAAATGAAACCGGTATTTATACTTTTAAAATGGATCAGGCAATTCCTTCTTACCTTTTTGCATTAGCGGTTGGAAATTTAAAGTATCAATCATTAGGAAGTGAAGCAGGAGTTTATGCAGAACCTAATGTAATTGAAGCAGCAGCCTACGAATTTGAGGATATGCAAAACATGGTAGATACTGCAGAATCACTTTACGGAGCTTATCAATGGGGGAAATACGATGTTATCGTTCTACCTCCATCTTTTCCATTTGGTGGAATGGAAAATCCAAGATTAACCTTTGCTACTCCTACCATTATTGCAGGAGATAAATCTTTAACTGCTTTAATTGCACATGAATTGGCCCATTCTTGGTCTGGCAACTTAGTAACCAACGCTACTTGGGATGACATTTGGTTGAATGAAGGTTTTACCGTTTATTTTGAAAATAGAATTATGGAAGAAATCTTTGGTGCTGACTTTTCCAACATGTTAGCACTGCTTTCCTATGAAGGCTTATTAGACGAAATAGAATCGTTGAACAAGGACAATAGAGCTGCAGATACCAGGTTAAAAGTTGATTTAGATGGTAGAAACCCTGACGATGGATTAACCAGTATTCCTTATGATAAAGGTTACTTCCTATTAAGATTGATTGAAGAAACTGTCGGTAGAGCAGAATGGGATGCTTTCTTAAAAGAGTATTTCAAGGAATTTGAATTCAGAGTAATGACTTCTGAAGCTTTCTTGTTTTATTTAGATCAAAAACTATTGAGCAAAAACCCTGAATGGAATAAAACTATTAAAATTAAAGACTGGGTATATGGTGAGGGTTTACCTGACAACTGTCCAAAAATAATTTCTTCTCAGTTTGAAAAGGTAGATGCTCAGTTAGCAAATTGGATAAGCGGCACTTCCGCTAAAGAACTAGAAAGTTCTGAATGGATGACGCCTCAATGGTTATACTTCATTGGCCAACTAGATATTGATTTGAATCAAGAACAGATGAGTGATTTAGATGTTGCTTTCGGATTTACAGCTTCTGGAAATTCTGAAATTAAAGCGGCTTGGTTTGAGAAAACAATTCCTAATAATTATACGGGATTAGGTAAGACAGTAGAGAAATTTTTAATTGAAGTGGGAAGAAGAAAATTCTTAACCCCTATTTATAAGGCGATTTTAGATTCTAAAGGTGGAATAACAGAAGCTAAAGCCATTTATGAAAAAGCAAGACCTAATTATCATGCAGTTTCAAGAGAAACATTGGATGCATTATTAGCAGAAAAGTAGTTTAATGGCAGGAAAGAGAAAGTTGGAACATTTTGCGGAAATGAAAACTTTTCCGCATGCTTTTGAACCAGAGCTAGACGAAGTATTCCGAACGGACTACCATATGAAGGGGAATTGGAGAAAAAAATTCTTCAAAAATGAAAATCCACTAGTAGTCGAATTTGGTTGTGGAAAGGGAGAATATAGCGTTGGAATGGGAAGGAAATTTCCAAACAAAAACTTTATTGGAGTCGATATAAAAGGGGCTAGAATGTGGCGAGGGGCTAAAACGGCCCAAGAAGAGGACTTGAATAATATTGCTTTTCTAAGAACTAGAATTGAGTTTATAGAAGCTTGTTTCGCAGAAAATGAGGTAGATGAGATCTGGATAACTTTCCCCGATCCTCAAATGAAAGATAGAAGAGAAAAGAAACGTTTAACTGGCCCTCTTTTTATCGAGCGTTATCGAAAATTTCTAAAGCCTAACGGAATTATTCATTTAAAAACAGACAGCGATTTCTTCTATGAATTTAGTGTTGAAGAATGTGAAAGAAATGGATATGAAGTCCTTTTTAAAACTGCAAATCTTTACAAAGAAGGAATTCAAAATTTCGATACTGATTTTCAAGAAACGTTAAGCATAAAGACACATTACGAGCAGATCTTTACAGAAAAAGGACACAGTATTCATTACCTAAGATTCAAACCACATGTCAGATAATTCAATCAAAATCAGCGAGAAGAATAAGGATTATTTTGACGCTGTTTTTCAAGTGGTTAGGTTAATCCCTAAAGGTAGAGCAACGTCCTACGGCTCTATCTCAAACTACTTAGGAACAAAAAGCGGTGCCCGCATGGTAGGTTGGGCTATGAATGCTTCACATACTCAAAAAGAGTACGTTCCTGCGCATCGAGTAGTAAACAGAAATGGGATGCTCACAGGGAAACATCATTTTTCTCCACCTGAGGCTATGCAAGAGGAATTAGAGAAAGAAGACATTGAAGTTAAAAATGATAAAATCAGCAATTTCAAAAAAATCTATTGGGATCCGTCTGAAGAATTAGACTTTGATTAAAATCCAATTATTTTGTTCGTGCTATATGCAATAAAAACTGACAAGTAGGCTTAATTTCGCACCGCTATGGAAATAACATTTGAGAAAATCAGAGAGGCTTTATCATTTGTAATTGAGCCTGACTTAAAAAAAGATATCATTCAATTAGATTTAGTTTCTAATGTCGAAGTTAAAAGCGGCACCATCTATTTTGATCTAAAAATTTCAAACCCTGCCATGCACAACCGCAAGCGTATGGAAGAAGCCTGCGAGCATCAACTCAAACGCTTTTTAGGGAATGAGGTTAAGGTTGAGCCTAACATCACAGCGATGGGGAAAGCCCATGAAAGAGCTCCTGAGCATAGGAGCATCTTGCCAAACGTAAAGCATGTGATTGCAGTTGCCTCAGGTAAAGGAGGAGTTGGCAAATCTACTGTAGCATCTAATTTAGCAGTTGGTTTAGTACAACAAGGGTTTAAAGTAGGAATGGTTGATGCCGATATCTATGGCCCTTCGGTTCCTGCCATGTTTGATGTTTCTATGGAGAAACCTCAAACTATTGAGGTAGACGGAAAAGAATACATCAAGCCGGTAGAAAGTCGTGGCGTAAAACTACTCTCTATTGGCTTTTTCTCTACTCCTGACCAAGCTGTTGTTTGGAGAGGCCCTATGGCAACAAAAGCATTGACCCAATTATTTAAAGATGCTTACTGGGGTGAATTAGATTTTATGATTATTGATCTCCCTCCAGGAACAGGAGATGTTCACCTTACCTTAGTACAACAAGTTCCATTAACGGGTGTAATTGTAGTAAGCACCCCCCAAGAAATTGCGTTAGTAGATGTAAGAAAGGCATTAGGAATGTTTAATCTGCCGCAAATCAATGTTCCTGTTTTAGGCCTGGTAGAAAACATGGCCTACTTCTCTCCTCCTGATTTACCAGAAAAAAAGTATTACATTTTTGGAAAAAGTGGAGCAAAGGACTTAGCAGACAGAATGAATATTGACTATTTAGCAGAAATTCCAATTGTACAGAGCATCCGTGAGGCAGGAGATACTGGAAGACCAGCTGTTCTACAAAAAACAACTCCACAAGCTAAGGCTTTTCAGAATTTAGCAACAAGAGTGGCAGAAAAAGTGGGTTTAACAGCTCCAAAAACTATTTAAAGTTAAATTTTAGCTAACATTGTTAACCATTATGGAAACAACTCAAGAGACATCACTTTTCGAAAAAATAGAAGGAGCAATTCATCAATTGAGACCTTTCTTAGAGGCAGATGGTGGAGACATCAAGTTGCTTCGAATAGAAGGCAATATTGTCAAAGTAAAATTACTTGGTGCCTGTTATTCTTGTAACATGTCAGCCATGACCTTAAAGGCAGGTATTGAAGAAGCGGTTAAAAAAGTTGCTCCAGAAATTCTTAGGGTGGAAGCGGTGGAAGAGTAACACTTATTAATAAGCTATTAAATCCATTCTCTTTTTTTTATACTCTCAAGGTCTATTTTTAAGGCAATACTTTCAATAAAACTGAAAGATCCAAACCATTTTGCATTGCAATACTCTATGTTAATAGCCTCGAAATAGCTTTTCCCTCATAAACCTGAGTTCGACTATTAAGAAGAACTGAGCTCAAGTTATAAGCTTTATGTCCCAGTCAAATTAATGATCAGTACTTGCTTAATTCAAAATAATGGTATTCGTCTCTACTATTTCTCCCTCCTTTGTAATTACTAGAAGATAACTTCCCGATACAACTGAAGAACTTATTTGAAGTCCAATTTTATTAAGACCCTCCTCTAGTATAATATCTTTTGAAATTACTCTTTCACCAAATAAATTATACAAGGAAATGTTATAATTTGACTGATCTTCAATCATTAATCCAACATTCAGAAAATTATTAGTTACAGGATTTGGATACACTTCAAACTTGCCTTTATGCCTATTAGTGAAATAAGCATGTACCAAGTCCGAATATTCAAACGCTCCATCAAAATCAGTTTGTTTTAATCGATAATAGGCGGACCCTTTAAGCGGATTAAAATCCAAAAGGGAATAATCTAAAACCTGATTGCTATTCCCTGCTCCATCAACAATTCCAATTTCCTCAAAATTAACCGCATCGCTTGAGCGCTCTACTGTGAAAAAATTATTATTTATTTCAGACGCCGTTTGCCAGTTTAACTCAACATGTTGATCTTTTTTCTTTGCTTTAAAATAATTCAATTCTATTGGCAAAGGATTGGCAGCAAAACTTGTAGAGCCCAAAGTAAAAGGGCTAAAGCTAGAGATTAAGGCATTACTAATAATTGCTCCAGTCGTAGTATTTCCAGTAGTTCCTCCATTTCCGTGATTAGCCCATTTAGCCCCGTCCCATCTTGCAACTCTCAAATCAGGTAAACTTCCGACTCCACCACTATTAGAATCCCAGCTTAGTGTAACAGAGACGGTATTTGCTCCTGAAGTTCTATCTAATATCCAAT
>JAESST010000237.1 GCA_016763995.1 Flavobacteriales bacterium
AAAAAAAAGGGAACTGTTCTACTATCTTTTGGATAATATATTGATGCTAATATTGTAGCGATTGGAATACTCAATAAACACGGAGCTAGAAGCGTTAAACCATAAATCCCATACCTTGATTTTATACTAACCACCCTTCTACTCCTTTTTGAAAATCTCTTTTTTTCTCTTTTCTGAAATGCTTTTTGGAACAACTCTACCAGAAATAAGCCAAACTTAAAGAAGATAAAAAAGCCTAAAATTCCTCCAACTGTAGTTATAAATAAAGTTTGTAAATAAGAATAGCCTAGTAACAAACTAGCTGAAGGTGCGAGAAAAAACTTTGTCCCACTTAAGAGAAGGAGCCCTATTATTTTAGAGATCTCTTCCATTTATTCCTTTGGTCCGAAAGCTAAATCACCAGCATCACCCAAACCCGGTACGATATAAGATTGTGCGGTCATCTCTTGATCTACAGCTCCTAACCAAATTGAACAGTTTTTAGGAAGATTCTTTTTGGTATATTCTACGCCTTCAGCACTAGCAATTAACGAAACAATGTGACAATGTTTTGGATTTCCTTTCTCTAACAATGCTTTATAGGCTAACACCATTGAAGAACCTGTTGCCAACATCGGATCTGAAAGAATAATCGTTTTCCCTTCAATTGAAGGACATGCCAAATATTCTAATTCTATATCGAATGATCCGTCTTTATGATGCTTACGGTAAGCAGAAATATACCCATTTGCCGCTTGATCTAAGGTATTCAATAAGCCCTGATGCATCGGTAATCCAGCCCTTAAAATTGTAATTAAAACTGGCTGATCTTCAATCACATTATCCTCCGAAACGCCCAAAGGAGTAGTTACTTCAATCATTTTAAACGGCAATTCTTTGGAAATCTCGTAAGCAAATATTTCGCCACATCGTTCAAGGTTTCTTCTAAATCTCAGGCGATCTTTCTGAATGTTATGATCTCTAATTTCAGAGACAAATTGATTGAAAACTGAATTAGATTCTTCTGATAAAATTCGGACGCTTGGCATTTGAAATAGTTTAGAACGTAAAGATAAGTTTTTACTATTTTAATTCAATGTTATCTGTAGTATATGCGATCATTTCTTCATAAACTTTTTGCCAGCCATTCCATTCTTTTTCTTCGCTCAAACTCTCATTATGCCAAAGACTTACAAAGGTTCCATTCACACTCTTAATCTCATCAACAATTTTTTTAATTGCCTCAATTGAATCTTCTACGGATAAATTCAAATAGTATTTTAATGTTGCTTCCATTACTTGAAAAGGGAATACCGTTAATTTACATTCTACCTCTTCATCTAAATCGTAAAAAGAATAAGGAGTACAGGTTCCTGCTCGAAAACCTAACTCAGAAGCAAATCCCATTGTATAATCCTCTTCTATGTCTGCCTCTAGGAGATTTCTGTACGTCTCAGGTAAAGAAAGTTTCAAAAAATGTTGACGGCTTCTTTTGATATCACTCTTCATAATACTTCGCAACCTTCCAATCTCAACTTTTAATTTCTCTCTCCTTTTGTTTGAACCAAATGAAGGGTGAATACCCAAAAAAGCATAATCAGATAATGTTTTTATCAACGTTCTAAAATGTCGATTTTCAAATGAAAGATTTTTATCATTTAAGCCATAATCTCCGATAAGAATAAAGTAAATTGGTTTTAAATAATATTTTTTATGAATGTTTAATTGATAATTGTAGGTGTCAAAAGGATCTTTTTGTTGCCCTAACAGCACTTTTATTTGATTCATTAAAGTAGAAAAATCAAACTTAGAAACTGTTTTCCCTAAACTTCCTATTGTCCTCAATATGCCTTTATGCTTATAAGCGTAGGCATTATCAATATCAATTGTTGGGATGTAAGAAAAAACTCTATTTTCGAAAATCAAGTTGGGGAATTTAGCCTTTAAGACCATTCTCAACTGAATAGCCCATCTATCTACTACTGCAGTCTGTAGGTAACCATGCTCTGACGCAATGCTATCCTTTGCCTTAAAACGATCATATTGATCTCTCATGTGTGGTAAATATTCTTCATATCTGCTCAATGAGTAGAAAATCGCAGAGAAAACATCAAAAGGCAGCTCAACATCCTTCTTAGTAGGAAAAAGGGTGATTGTACCTTCGAATTCTCCGACTGAAATACTTTGTTCTTTTATTCCATTCTGCTCAAGTAAACCACTTGAAAAGAAATATAGCTCATTTGCTAATGCTTTAGAAGAATATGAAAACTTTGCTCCCGAATCCTGATTGAATTTCTCAAGATCAGTTGTTAGATTGTATTCTTGAAATCCAAGGTAGGTTTTGAAAACCGTCTTAAATGTATAACGAATTCTTGGAGTTATTTTGGGAATATAGATTAACAGCATACTACATTAAACCTTCGTCAGCAAAACTAAAGTATTTGTTGTTAGCAACAATTAAATGATCTAGCACATTTACATCTAACGTCTTCCCTGCTTCTATCAACTTCTTTGTTAAACTTATATCTGCCGGACTTGGCTTCAAATTCCCGGATGGATGGTTATGACACAAGATCAAAGAACTCGCTAATTTCTCTAACGCGGGTTTAAAAATAAGTTTCGCATCTGCTATTGTGCTACTTACCCCTCCACTACTTATTGCTTTTTTCTCAATCACTTGATTTTGTTGATTTAATAAAAGAATCCAAAATTCTTCATGTTTCAAATCTGACAATTCTGCTTCTATCTGATCAAATGCAGTATCACTTGAACTAATTTTAGCTCTTTTTATTCCTTCTGCCGTCTTTCTTCTTCTTCCCAACTCTAATGCTGCAGCAATGGTAATTGCTTTTGCTTCTCCAATTCCATTGAATTCCATTAAGCTAGGCAGCTCTGCTTTTCCAAGCTCATTTAAGTTATTAGAAACGGAAGCTAAAATCCTCTTCGATAAATCTACAGCTGACTCTTTTCGATTTCCTGAACCAATTAATATGGCCAATAATTCTGCATCTGAAAGGACATTTTTTCCTTTTGATGCAAATTTTTCTCTTGGTCTATCCTCTTCCGCCCAAGCTTTGATCTTTAATCTTCTCTCATAAATCATAGAATATAAAGGTAATAATTGCCACCTTTATATTTGAGTATTCTTTATTAAGATAATAGAAAACAGACAAAATTAAATTCTATAACGTCATTCAATAAATGAAAAGTATAATCAAAAATTTATTCTTTCTAATAATCGTCTACTCTCTCTCTTCATGTAAGTCCTATAAAAACTTGCAAACTGCTTTATTAAACCCAGAAAATGTCGAAGTTTTACGATTATCAAATGGTCAATTTGTTACTCTTCCTGCAAGCATTGGAAAATTTAAGAATTTAAAAAAACTCTACCTATTCAAAAATAAACTAAGTACTTTGCCACCAGAAATAGGACAGTTAAAAAATTTAACCCGCTTAGTCGTCAGTTCTAATAATATAGAATCCCTTCCAGTGGAGATAGGAAACTTAGAAAACCTAGAATTCTTTTCATTAAGTCATAATAAGTTAAAAAAACTCCCTCCTGAAATAGAGAAGTTAAAAAAGTTAAAAATCCTAAAACTAGACTATAATGAATTAGACTCTCTTCCAAAAGAAATAGGAAGCCTGAATCGCTTAGAGCAAATTTTTCTGGAGAATAACCAATTAAAAAAACATTCCCAAAGAAATTGGAAACTTACAATATCTAAAATGGCTTCACATTGGGAGAAATGAATTAGAATCTCTCCCTGCAGAGATTGGAAACATCGAAACTTTAATTGAGTTGAAGCTTACTAGAAGCGGTGCAGGATTAAAAATTCCTAATAGTATTTGTAAGTTGAAATCCTTGAAATATCTCTATGTTGATTATACGATGCAAATTCCTCATTGCATTGCAGTCAAAAACAATCATCGATTTAAGATCGTAGAACAAAGCTTCTAGCTACTTAAAGATTTTAAAATTATATCCAACAACAACTGAACGTTCAAAATAGTAAATAACTTGTTCCGCGTGTGTGTCTGACTTATCCGTTCTGGGAGTAATTGCAATATCCCACATATTTGCAAAACCAAATTGGCCTGTTGCCCTAACAAATATTCTTTTGAAAAAAAGTACCTCAGGTGCTAAAAAGAATTGAGCTCCGATTCCTGAAAAATGTATTCGATCGTCATTCGTTTTCTCAAATACTCTTGAATTGGTCCATGGCATAGCAATTCCTAAGCCCGCTCCACTAACTAATTTTAGTGCTATCTTATCATCTTTAAAACTCCAAAGTAGATCATGCCTTTCAACATTTAGATTTAATACGTTAAACCCATCAGAGTGCTCCATCCTGACAAAACTATCGTTATCTATCCTTACCTTTTCTCCATCAGTTAAGCTAGAATATGTTGGAGAAACATCAGCACCTATATTACCCTTAAAAGTAGCTATACTTCCATGTAGAGAGCGATATTTCATATGATCCCAACCTGCAGCAACTGCATACTTATCATTAATAAAGTAGCCAAGTCTTAAGTTAAACTGAGGAATAGTTAACTTTGCAGGGTTATAATAAACAGAAGAAAATTCTTTTGGTAAATCAGTTGCCTCTACATCAGAAAGTGTAAAATCATACCCAGGACCTTTCCAAGTAATATCGCTTTTCCCATACTTCGTTCTATTATACCCCCAATAGAAGAAAAATTTTCCTTTATTTTCTGTTAAAGTAAAATCTCTATTCGATTCAATTTCATTTTGCGAAAAAGAAGAAATACTAAAGAAAGAAAGAATTAGCAATAAGGTTATTCTCAACTGACTTATTTTAGCTTTTAGTCGTTAGATAGTTTTCCAATGCGGTATCAAATTCAAATTTAGCTGTTTTCACCTCGCTAAAACTCTCTCCATCTACCCGCATTGAGCTTCCTTTTACTTCTCCTAAATAAGTTACTCCAACAGCTTGCGCTGAAGCTTCGAAAGCTGCCTTATTTTCAAGTTTGACAGAAACCACTACTCTACTTTGAGCTTCTCCGAAAAGAAATGCATCTTTTCTATAGTTTGTATCAGTATTTATATCGAAACCCAAGCCATTTGGCATAGAGGATTCCATTAAAGTAATAAAGAGCCCTCCATCTGCACAATCATGGGCAGATTCAATTAGGCCATTTGAAATAATAGATTTTATGCTTTTTTGTACTTCAAACTCTTCGTCAAGGTTAAAGTAAGGAGCCGGAGATTGTTTTACTTTATGGTAGGCATATAAATACTCAGAAGAGCTAATATCATTTTTTGAGGCGCCAACTAAATAAATAGAATCTCCTTCATTTTGGAAAGCAGAAGTCGTTATATTTTTTTTAGATGTAACAATTCCCATCATCCCAATCGTTGGAGTGGGGAATACCGGAACATCCACTCCTTCCTGAGTAGATTGATTATAAAAACTTACATTTCCACCGGTCACAGGAGTTTTAAACTTCTTACAAGCAGCGCTCATTCCTTTGATTGTACCGACAAATTGCCAATATACTTCTGGATTATATGGATTTCCAAAATTCAAACAATTCGTAATTGCTGATGGTTCACCTCCTGAACAAACGATATTTCTAGCTGCTTCTGCCACTGCAATAGCACAACCTTTTTCAGGATCCGCATGCACAGATCTAGCATTACAATCTACTGTAAAAGCAAGAGCTTTATCTAATCCCTTAATATTAACAATTCCTGCATCTGTTGGCTTATTTGTACTCATATTCACAGTACCAACCATACTATCGTACTGTTCCATTACCCACTTTTTAGAGGCAATGTTAGGATGATTCCACAAATACTTTGCAACTGCTTTTAAATCTTTAGGCTCTTCAATTGAATCAATCGAGAACGCTTTATTTTTCTGGTAATAAGCAGGCTCAGAATATTCTCTTTCATAAACAGGAGCCCCTCCACCAAGCACTAATGATTCAGCAGGCATTTCAGCAACTTTCACTCCCTTCATATAATACTCTAGCTGACCACCTTCTGTAACTTCTCCAATTTGAACACAGTTCAAGTCCCACTTGTCAAAAATAGCTTTCACTTCATCTTCTCTGCCTTTCTTAACCACTACAAGCATTCTTTCTTGCGACTCAGATAGAAGTATTTCAAAAGGCAACATTCCTTCTTGACGACATGGGACTTTATCTAAATCGATCGTCATTCCAAATCCTTCTTTACCTGACATTTCAGAAGTAGAACAGGTAATTCCAGCAGCGCCCATATCTTGCATTCCGATAATAGTATCAGTTTCTGCTAATTCTAAAGATGCTTCCAATAATAATTTTTCTTGGAATGGATCTCCTACTTGAACTGCAGGTAAATCCTCCATTGAATCTTCTGAAATATCTTTTGAAGCAAATGCCGCTCCATGAATCCCATCTTTCCCTGTAGATGATCCAACAATAAACACTGGATTACCAACTCCATAACTTGTAGCAGAAATCATTGTTCCAGTTTTCATAATACCGGCAGACATTGCATTTACTAATGGATTAGTATTGTAACATTCGTCAAAAAACAACTCTCCACCAACTACGGGAATTCCAAATGAATTACCATAATCCCCAATTCCCTTTACAACTCCTTTAACTAGCCATTTTGTTCGATCTAAATCTATGTTTCCGAATCTTAAAGAATTTAGTTGTGCAATGGGACGAGCACCCATTGTAAAAATATCTCTGTTAATTCCACCAACCCCAGTTGCAGCTCCTTGATAAGGCTCTAACGCAGAAGGATGATTATGAGACTCAATTTTAAACGCACAAGCTAAACCATCTCCAATATCAACCAAGCCTGCATTCTCTTCTCCTGCTTCAGCCAACATATGAGGACCTTCTTTTGGCAAAGTCTTCAACCACTTAATTGAATTTTTATAAGAACAATGCTCAGACCACATCACAGAATAAATGCTTACTTCGGTAAAATTCGGAGTCCTTCCTAAAATTTCTTTAATAAGTTCAAATTCTTCTTTTAATAAACCCAGCTCCTGCGCTGTTTCTAAACTAGCTTCAGCTAAATGATTTTCGGTAGTTTCCATAGTTTTTAAATGGCGATTTTATATGCTGCAAAAGTAACTTTTTTTGATAGCTTCCCCTTTCAATTTGAACATTTATATTACTTGATATTTTAAAGAATAAGCTACTTTTGAAAAGCAATGCTAATCGCCTACATTTCCTTCCTTATTTTTTTATTCTTATCATTTTACTGGATAAGTAAAGATGAGTCTTTTCGTGTTGAAGATTGCTCTAAAAAACTCTTCTTTTTGGGATTCGGGCTCAAGCTTTTATCAGCAATCGCACTTTGGATCGTCTACACTTATATATACAGTGACAGATCAAACACTGACATCTATAAATTCTTTGGTGATGCTGCATATATCTTTGAGGCTACGAAAGACAAGCTAATCCTAAGATATAAATTGATATTTGGTCTAGAAGACTTATCAAGTATTACCGGTTTTCAACAAGGAGTTAACTTCTGGCATAGCGAAACTGAGGTATTCTTCAATGATAACCGTACCATGATCCGTGTACACCTTCTGTTATACCACTTCTCTCAAGGGTTTTATTTATTGCACATTTTATTCTTTGCGTTCCTATCTTTCATTGGTAGTATGGGGCTTTTCAAATTTTTTAAATCCTTTTCTTCATTATCGAGCAAGCTTCTTTTTGCAATCTCATTTTTGCCGCCCTCTCTCTTGTTTTGGTCATCTGCTCCTCTTAAAGAAAGCTATTTATTGTTTTCCTTAGGCCTGCTCTTATACGGAGTTTCAATTTGGTTAAAGCGCATTTCAACCAAGGCCTTTTTCTTTATCGGATTAGGAATATTTCTTCTCTTAACAATTAAACTATATATATTATTCTCTCTTCTTCCAGGTTTAATTCTAATACTTCTACTTCGAAACAAGACCTTAAAAATAAAACTTCTAATTGCATTTAGCTTAATTCTAACATCTCTATTCTTTATTTTCCAAGAAGAGCTAATCAACGCTCTTGCAAACAAACAACTAAAGTTCAAAGAATTAATTATTCAAACTAAGCCTAAGAGTGCTATTCCATTAAACTCTTTTTCTAATTTGACCGAATTTATACTTGTGCAACCCCAAGCATTTTTCAATGTATTTATTAAGCCGGCATGGCCAACACATTGGAACATGTTCACAATAATTGCAGCAATAGAACATTTAGTCTACATAGCTATTCTTAGTCTACCATTCTTATTTAAACGAAAGACAAGTCCAGGTGATCAACTGTTAGTATTATATTCTATTAGCTTTCTTATTATTGCAACTTCAATTATTGGGTCTACAACTCCGATATTGGGTGCAATTGTGAGATATAAATCCCCTTTAATCCCTTTCTATTTGATCACAATTTTCACACTTATTGATTTCTCTAAACTGACCAAATCACACCAATGAAGTTTTTAACCCGATCACTTTTACTTTCAACCTTAGTTGCATTTATGAACTCCTGTTACTACACTGAAACTGCCGACATTCTCATTCACAATGCAAAAATTTATTCGGTTGATGCCAGTTTCACTATCTACGAAGCAATGGCCATAAAAGACGGTAAGATTATTGATTTAGGCCCCAACAATGAGCTAAAGAACAGATATGAATCCAAAAAAATTATAGACGCTCAACTAAAACCCATCTATCCAGGGTTTATAGATGCACATTGCCACTTTCTTTGGTATGGTAATACATTTAATGAGGTTAACTTAGTAGGAACAAAAAGTTGGGAAGAAGCACTAGAAAGAATTAAAGCTTTTGAGAGTAAAAACGAAAACAAGTGGATTATTGGGAGAGGTTGGGATCAGAATGACTGGGAAAACAAAGAATTTCCTAACAATGAAAAATTAAATGAATTGTTTCCTGATAAGCCTGTTTTCCTGACTAGAATTGATTTTCATGCAGCCATAGCCAATCAAACAGCTCTTAATTTAGCCAACATTACTACAGAAAGTGTAATCGAAGGTGGCATTTTCCAAAAGATTAATGGAAAGCTCGATGGCATTCTAATCGACAAGGCTATTTCAGTTATTTCAAAAGCAATTCCCAAACTCAACAAGGCCCAAATGAAGAAGGCCCTATTAAAAGCGCAGGAGATGTGTTTTGCAAAGGGTTTAACAACTGTTGATGATGCAATGTTGGAGAATGAAATGGTACATATTATTGACAGCCTTCAGCAATCTGGGGAGTTAAAGATGAATATTTATGGAATGTTAGTACCTTCAGATGAGAACAAAAGAGAATTCCTTGAGAACGGGCCATACTTAACAGAAAAACTAAGTATCCGATCATTTAAATATTTTGCCGATGGAGCCCTTGGTTCTAGAGGAGCTAAATTACTCTCTCCATATCATGACGATGCCTCCAACTCGGGATTAACATTAGTCGATAGTGTATATTTCCTAGAAGAAGCGAAAGCGCTTTATAATAATGGATTTCAAATGAACACACACTGCATTGGAGATGGAGCTAATAGAATGGTTTTAGACATATATGGTCAAGTACTACAAGGAACTAATGACAGGCGCTGGAGAGTTGAACATGCGCAAGTACTAGACGAAAGCGATTTTTATAAGTTCCAGCAGTTTACCATTATTCCTTCCGTTCAACCTACTCATGCAACTTCTGATTACCCTTGGGCATTAGATCGTCTAGGAGAAAAAAGACTCAAACATTCTTATGCGTATAAAAAACTCCTCTCGATGAACGGAATATTACCTCTAGGCACTGATTTCCCGATTGAAGACATAGACCCTCTCAAAACATTTTACGCTGCTACTATTCGAAAAAACATATCTGGAAAGCCAAATGATGGATTTCAGATGAACAATGCATTAGATAGAGAAGATGCATTAAAAGGGATGACCATTTGGGCTGCTATCTCAAACTTTGAAGAGAATACAAAAGGTAGCCTAGAAATAGGAAAGAAAGCTGATTTTATTATTTTAAATCAAGATATTTTAAAAATAAAAGAACAAGAGATTCTAAATACAAAAGTTGAAGCAACTTACCTGGATGGGGAAGAAGTATTCAAGCAATAATGTCTTTCTTAAAATTGAACTTCTTGATACTGAAAAGGGATTTCTAATTCGTGCTCCACCAATTCTCCCACAGACAATATATCATCATCTCCTTCTTCATATTTCCATTTTACAATGAAGTCTTTCCCATCGTCATACAACGACTTAAAAACCAAAATCAGTTCAACAAGTTGTTTCTGAGAAGCCGAGTTAAGATACTCAATTTCACAAATTAAAGTTGTTTTCTCTGCAGGATCTTCGATATATTTCTTACTCCAATCAATAATAGGCTTATAGAATTCTATTGCATCTGCTGGATATGATTTACCTGACAGGTATAATACTCCAGTTTCTGGATTAAAATTAATCTCAGGAGTTTGTAAAAATGGCTCTATATTAAGTATTTCCATAACTAATTTTCAATTCTAAACTTAACCAATGTTCCCCTTCCTCTTCAGAAAAAGTAAATTCCACAGTTGAGTTTTTCAAACGTCTTAACATTATTAAACCCAAACTACCATTGTTCATTAGTAAAGTTTTATATTCTTCAAATAATAAACTTTTTTCTATCCTAAAAGCATCTTCAAAAATGGTTTTTACAGAAAGTAAATCTTCATTTTTAATTTTATTTGCAGTATTTATTAAGATTTCACCGCTATCATCTTTCAGTCTTACATAAGATTGCGGATAATTATCATTGAACGCCAACTCGTTATATTCAGAAACATTTTGAACCATTTCTACGAATGAGGAGAAAATGGATTTTAATAACTTTCCTGAAAAATGATGAAAATACTGATATAAAAAAGTGTGCCCCATAGTAAGAAATGAGTCTGCAAAAACATGATTAACAGGACCCCAGTATTCAAGTTGATCCCTATGATAAGGCAACTTAAAAGAATCTTTCTTTTTTTGTATACTATTTTCCTGATTCATTTCGCTATCAAAGCTAGTACTTTCGGTGTAAATAGACGAATTTTTTATCAATTACACAATGTTAATATCACTAACATATACGTTAAACTATTGATTTGGTTTAGCCTATTTTAATTTGATTAATCACCCAATTTCCATTTAAATATAAAATAAGTTTATTAGCCATTATTATTATCATTCACTTCAAAACCTTTTGATATATTCGCTCGCAACGAACAATTAATACAATATCTTTTTATGAAATTTTCTAATAAAAGCATTGATAAGAACCTGGACTCTTTCGGCTATTGGTTTTGTAAGAATTTATAAAGCAAGTAAAGCATAATAATCGAATGGATATATTCTATTCCCTTTCCCGCCTAATAAAAGGAAGAAGTAACTATTTCGATGAAGATTGGGATAACTGCTATTCTGTCTTGAATGAAAGCCTTTTAAAACACAAAAGCCAAGACGTTAGATTCCTGGCAATACATAAAGAACTTAAAAGGTGGAGAAAACTTCCCATTTTGAATAAAGAAGGGGAATTCCCTGATTTATTCTTAAATATAAAGGCTTTCATCACACGTTTTTCGAAACTACCTAGTTTATTTGAAGAGAATTTCAATGAGAGAGTGAAAGATTCCATAGGTGTTCATTTTGAAAAAGAAAACATTCAATTATTATTTGAGAACGAATCCACTCAAAAATTATTACTTAGCAAGTATTTTATAATAAAAATTCTAGAAGATTCTAGAAAAATTCTTGGATCTTCAAATAACAATATGCTTTCTCGCGGAATTGAATTTTGCAAAGCCATTCCTGAAGTTAAACTAGAATTGATAGATGGCCTAGACTTAGTCGCTATAGAAAGTAACCATCCATTAATCAATCTAAAAAATTTATCTCATCAACTCGCTAAAAAACTAAGTGACTCTTTTGGAGATACTCGAATAGCCGGAATCTATGAAAATAGCCTTGAACATGTCAGAAAGCAATATGGAATATTGACTGTATTCCCATTTCTTCTTGATTTAATCCCTGAAAAGTACCTTCGCTTCGAAGACATCAATACACTTGACAATGTATACTTAAGAGATGCATTAAAAAAGACGGTGGATCAATTAACTTCTAAAAATGCTGAAATTGAGAAAAAAAATCGCGCACTTGAACTAACAGAGGCCAAACTGAAAAAGCTAACTAACAAGCTTCAAGTCATCAATGACATAGATAGAACTATTTTAAAATCCGATTCTTTAAATCAATTCATATATGGGACTCTAGATGTTCTACAAACTAGAATGAATTTACAAAACACATCCCTTGTATTTTTTGATTTTGATACTCAGTTTTATTCAGAACATATCTTAAAAGACGGCCGCCCTAGTGTAACTAAGAAAATGATCCATTCATTCGACGGAGACATCAATAAATTAAAAAATTCCAAGTATGACTTAAGTAGATTATCACACGAGGGCAAAAAGATAAACAAGCACAAACTATTCTATCCTATTATTGAACAGGGTAAATTAATTGCTAGTATTTCTTTTGAAAGAAAAAAACAAATAGAATTTGACCATGATTTTATCGATACCGTTAAAGAAATATCAAGAGGAATGGCAATTTCTATCGTTAATAAAAAATTACAAGAGGAATTAAAAAAGAGAAATATGGACATGACTGATAGTCTTTATTATGCTCAACGAATCCAAAATGCATTAATTCCTTCCTTCGAAAATTTTAATAAGCTATTTGGCAATAGCTTTGTAATATTTAGGCCTAAAGATGTGGTTAGCGGTGATTTTTATTGGGCGCACGAAACTCTTGATAATAGAAAAATATGGGTAACAGCAGACTGCACAGGACATGGTGTTCCGGGAGCAATAATGAGTGTTATCGGTTTCAATATCTTGAACAAAGTTGTTGTTGAAAAAGGGATTTGGGAACCAGATAAAATTCTTAATGAACTTAAGGCAGATATTATTGAAACTTTAACGCAAAAAGGCGATAAACACCAGACCAAGGATGGAATGGACGTAAGCATCTGTGTTTATAACCCTTACAGAGGAACACTTCAATATGCCGGAGCTCTAAACTCCATCTTTGTTGTAAAAGCAAATTCCGATAACTTAAGGCCTCCGAATACTCTAAACATTAGAGAACACAACGATAATATGATTGAATTACTCCCAGATAAAATGCCAGCGGCATACTTCGAAGGTAATGATGTTTCGTTTAATAAAACGACCATACTCGTAGAGAAAGGGGATTCTATTTATTCCTTTTCTGATGGGTATGCAGATCAATTTGGAGGAGAAAAAGATAAAAAATTCATGATTAAAAATTTTCGAAAACTAATTTGCTCAGTAGCTCATCTTCCAATGGTAGAGCAAAAAAAATTAATCGAAGAGGCCTACATAAACTGGAAGGGAGACAGAGAGCAAATCGATGACGTTTGTGTGATTGGCGTCAAAATCGAGGACGAATTATTCTTTAATTAAACGCCTAAGCACTTTTTCATGCTCAGGATATTCTGAAATTAAAGACCGATCCGCCATTTCGAAATCATCAAAATCAAAACCGAAAGAAACAGTGCAACCTACTAATGCATAATCTCTATTATCTTTTACTTCAGAAGCAAACCATGTATTTGCTGGAACCAAATACTGCAACACTTCTCCCTTATCTAAATCATTACCAACATCTTGAGAAACATGCTCTCCTTTTAAGTTTATCATATGAATCGTAATTGGGTCCCCCCCATAGAAATGCCATAATTCATCAGATTTTATTCTATGAAAAGCAGAAAAGTTATTTCTTTCCAATAAAAAATAAATCCCTGTAGCTAAGTTTCTTTTTCCATTCCACTCTTTATCAATAGAATTGAGATTAACTTCAAGCAAAGAGCGATATGTTTCTTTATAATATCCCCCTTCAGGATGTTCAATTAATCCTAATTTTTCTATCCAATACTCTTTTGTTTTCATACTGCTAATTTATTGAAGTAAACAAAAATGCATTTTTAGTTTTATATTTACTTAAAATCCTATCAAGTATGCTAGAACGAATTTTTGACTTACATTATCATCAGCTAAAAAATTTCCCAAAAGATGACGCCTTAACTGATAAAATAAATGGTGTTTGGACTCCTACAAGCACCCAATCAATGATTGAACAGGCTGAGTCTCTAGCTTCTGGCTTACTAGAACTTGGGTTACAAGTTGGAGATAAAGTTGGTTTAATTTCTAACAATAGATCTGAATGGTTAATTACAGACTTAGCCATCTTAATTGCAGGCATGATAAATG
>JAESST010000238.1 GCA_016763995.1 Flavobacteriales bacterium
ATAATTAGTGATTATTAGATATGTGTAATGTACTAGTTTTTAGCATTGTTTGTTTTTAATATTAAACTTCAATCTGCTAATTTATTGTATTACTGGCTTGTGCAACGGTTACGCCTGTTAGCAAAAGTTATGGTACTCACAGCCATATATTAGAGTCAAATTCGCCGCTCCGAAGGGTTTGCAACCATAAGTGTTCGAAACCTATGAATCGTTCAAATAATTACCTACCAAATCTGGATTCCCCCCTGACAAAACGATGATTTCCCTTAATAGTGAATCATGAATTTCATTTGCGATTTTAACCTTCACGATTTTGAAACCTTTTAGTTTGTTAAGTTTCTTATAAACCTGAATCAACATAGCTAATATCAGAGTCATATAGACCGTTACCTTAATCCCATTGAGGCTTCTATTCATTAAATATTTAAAGTTTAATTCTTGTTTGATATACTTGAAAAATACTTCAACCTCCCAACGTCTTTTATAAATATCTGCTATTTCATAAGGGCTTAGCTCAAAATTGTTAGTGATAAAGTAAATCTCCTTCTGAGAAGTATTAATTATTCCTTTCACTAATCTAAATTCAGTAGGAAGTTTTTTCTTACTCCCTCTTTCAATAAAATTAATCTTGAGATCTTCTATTATTTCAATATTCTGATTTAACTCTTCTTTAAAATCTATTGTGTCAACAAGATGGTAATTAATGCTTGTTTTTATTCTACTTACAAATATGATATCTTCTTCACTGAATCTGATAAATGTTGTTCGCTTTTGAACCCCTCTATCAAAAACAACAATTCCTGACTTATTATAACGGTATTCCAGTATAGCTTTTGGAATTGTATTATCTTCACATAAATCTTTAGCCTCGCTGAAAATTTTAAAGGTACAGGGTATATCTCCTTGAATACCAACAGTAAATTTCAACTGGACTTTATTCGTTCTACGGCCAAGTCGCATGCTCCAATCCACTAGCTTGCTAGATAAACCAATCATGGTCGAATCATAAATCTGAATACTTTTTGTTTGCTTTAAAAGTCTACTATATTTTTCAAAAAGGAGATTAAATATTCTTTCAAAGTAGTCAGAGTTTATTGTTGTAAGTCGATCACTTATGGAATTATATTTGGTGTTTACTTTAGACGTATTAGCTAAAAATTGAAACTTTGAAGAATTAAAGTATTGCTCTAAAACCCTTAAAGAAGGCTTATTACTCTCTAAAAGGGAGTATAGTAATAATTTAAACATTATCTCTCCCTTAAGTTTTTTAACCTGTTGATCGACCTTAGTTTCAACCGATAAAAATGCTAACTCCTCTTCAGAAATGTAGCTCAGTAATTTTGAAAACTTCATTAATGTAAGTTCCATCGAGAAACAAAGAACAAGTTAAAACAATGAATAAAGTTTTAAATAGACATCTGTTAGCTGTTTCGAACACTTATGATTTGCAAGCCTGCGGCATAATAAAGAAAACGAAAGCCAATTTGTAAGAGTTGGTTTTATTGTTTTAGATCGTAATTTTTTTGATTAGTAATGTCACTGTATTTAGGTATATGATTTTACCTGAATTATGGGGTTTTGTAGTTAAGTAGAATTGATTAGATTTAGTCTGTAAATTTTAAACTTATAATTATGAAGACATTATTGATAGGAATCACATTCTCTTTATTCTCATTAGCTTCTTTTGGACAAACTAGTAGTCCAAGCGAACAATCAAAAAAGGTGGTAGAAGAATCATGGGCTAAAGCACAAAAAGATAAGGCAATTAATGACGAAGAAGTTGCTAGGCAGAGGAAAGCAGAAGAAGCAAAGAGAGAAGAAGAGAGAAATAAAGCTCTTGATAATTTAATCAAAAAGGTTGATGCTGAAAAGCCAAAATCTACCGGAACGGTAACACCTCAATAGTATCCCTCCAAACTCGAGTGCTCCTGTGAAGTGTATTTTAATAAGAAACAAAAAACCAATTCAGTAATGAGTTGGTTTTTTTATGGCTTCTATACCAACTTGAGTGCTTCTATGAAAGGTTTGTATAAAAAAGCGAAAATTAATTCAGCAATGAATCGTATTTCAAACATTTAAATCGTGAACATGGAAACAATCAACAAAACCCCAGTTGATCCGATGGAAGTATTGTATTTTATTGCAAAAGTGAGCTGTAGAGCTGATTATGCTACACAATCATCCAAGCGGAGATTAGCCCCAAGTGAATGAAATAAAGATCTTACAGATCGATTAATCCACGTCAGAAGAATTACCAATGTAGCTTTGATTAAACAGCGATACGAAAAAGCAGCAAAAGGAATTAAGGGTAATAGATAGAAATGAAGAAATCCAAAGCTTTCCAAAAACGATACAAAAAGTTAGAATGAACTTTAAAATTAATTTCCTTTTTGCGTTGAATACAAAATTGAAAGAAAGAAGATTATTGTCTTAGCGATTTTACATGCCGGTAGAGATCCAAAAAATTGGAGATGAATAAGAATAATAGAGAGTTAGCAGAAAGAAAGAGTGCGCACTCTATACTTACATTATTAGAATTGTAGGCCTTAAAATAATTTTTCATAAAAAAGGCTGTCTCTTTCTTTTGAGACAGCCTTCTTTTTATGTTTTTAGAAGTAAACAGAAAGTTACTTCAGTTTATGAGATGACTACCTGAATAGCACCCGCACCAGATTGAAGCCAATTGGCACTTAAGATGGGACTACCAAAACCACAATTAGCCATAAGTACATCAGGGCTGCAAGCTCCTTGATAAACAGGATTCCAGCTTGAACTGCTAAGTCCAAAGAGATTAGTACCCCAGCCAAGAAGACTCCAGACTTCACGGCCACATGCAATGTCTCTTGGGAATACAACCGACGCGCCGGGGAGAATGGTCGTAATCGTGCTAATATTGCACCAGTCGCACCTGTTTGGGGTATACATGTCTACTTGGATTGTAGAAACATAGATCATGCATCCGGAATTATTGGTAACTGTCATTTGAGCTTGACAGTACGTTTGAAAGCCAGCAACAAGTACAAAAGCGATCAAGAGTGAGCGTAATTTAATTTTCATAATAAAGATTTAAAATGTGATTGAATATTATAGTAGCGTGATAAAGATACGATTATCTCAGTAATTTAAAACTACCTGTACTTTAAGACACTTTATAATGGTTCAGAAGTATTGATGGGAAAAGCGATACCCTCTCCGGTAAATCAATACAAAAGAAATTCCCAATTCTTTCTATCGGCTAAGTAAAAATAATCGTTAAATAATTCCGCCAATGACCCACTTTAACATAACTAATATCTAACACCCACTTCGCCAACTTTATCTCTTGTAAAGGAACTTTTATGGTAATTGGCGTTAATCTTATAATGTTGCTTAGAATTTATTTTGCCTAATGATTTGCCTTTCAGCTCCAATGATGATAATCACAGTAACTTATTGGTAGAGTTTGTCACATCTAAGCAAGATGATATTTTCCTTGGTTTTGTTCAATTAACCAGTATTTCTACTCTCGCTCATGGAGAGGGCAGAGCCTTAAGAAAAAACAAAGTTTGTCTTTTTAGCAAGGAGTCAGATAGTGAGAAAGTTATGCCTATAACTTTCTTTAGTATTTGAATTTTCTCATCTTCTTTCTTTAAACCTGAGTTGGGCAGTCAGAGAAGGAATTCCTTTTCCTGTAAAGCTTGGATGAAATCCTTCATATTCTTTTCGCTATCTACGAATCATACTTTTAAGTCATATTCTCCGGATATTTATTTCGCTGTTAGACCTGACTGAAATAATTCTAAAATCATGATCATAAATCCTTTTTCATATTGTTTCTCTTAATCTAACTGTATTTGTTTTTAAATATA
>JAESST010000239.1 GCA_016763995.1 Flavobacteriales bacterium
ACTTATCGTATAATCTTTCTGAGTTCTCTTAACATATTCGTTTCCTGATCTTTCTTTCATAACGTTGCTTTGTATGTAACGCTATTTCAGGACTAGACATCTGCTAAAACTTAAAAAGCCTCTTTGCGAAAGCAGAGAGGCTTTTTAATGCTGAAAATAATTTGCTTTGGACATTAGATAGACAATGCAAAGAATAAAAGCTAATCTGTCTTGCATTCTACCTCAGATTCTCTATATTTGAAAGGCTTAACAAAATATATTAACTAATGGGAAATACGTATAAGGTTCTTGTTCCACATGATTTTACTGAGGTCGCAGATGCGGCAGTTTCACATGCAGCAACAGTTGCAAAAAGTTTTGAAGGGGAAGTTGTTCTTCTTCATGTGATTTCTAGCGAAAAAGCTCGAAGTACTTCAGAAGAGAAACTTAAGGAACTAACAGAAGTCGCTTCAAATACTTACGGTGTTTCTGTGGGTTTTGAAATCAGAAAAGGAAGTATTTTCGATAGAATTCCCGAAGTAGGAGCAGAGATTGGAGCTGCACTAGTAGTAATGGGAACTCATGGAATCAAGGGAATTCAACATCTAACAGGAAGTTATGCGTTAAAAGTAATTGGCCATTCTAAGTTACCATTCATTGTTAACCAAGAAAAAAAATCTAAAGGAAGGGTTACTGACATTGTTTTACCGATTAAATTTTCTCAAGAAACTAAATCGAAACTTTCGATTACGGCCAGTATAGCCAAACATTTCGATGCTACAGTTCACATTTTTATATCAAATGAGAAAGATGAATTTATAAGAACGAAAGTAAAAAGAGAATTAACATTTGCAAAACAATTTTTCTCTGAACGTAAGGTGAAGTATGAAGTCGAAATTGCACCAGAACATTCAAACTTTATTCCTCAGGTATTAGACTATGCAAGTGACGTAGATGCCGATATGATTGCAATTGTAAACTCTTCAGGAGAAGGAGGCTTCTTGCCGGATCTATTTAAAGGAAGTGGAGAAATTGAAGTGCTGAATAATAAGTTCCACATTCCAGTAATTGTGATGAATCCTTCTCAAGTATTTGTTCCAGAGCATTTCGGATAGAAGACAGAAATTAATTAGAGCGCATAAAAAAACCGAAGAGAATTCTCTTCGGTTTTTTTATGCGCTCTAAAGGTTAAGCAGGGTTTTTTACACTTAGGCTTTCTGCAGACATAGCCATTTTTTGAATTGCCTTTTCGTTATAGTTTTTGTTTAAACTCTTAATGGTATGCGGTTCTCCGTTAATGTCTACGTTAACTAAAAAATGAATTTCTTCAATATCGTTATTCGCGATGATTTTTTTGTAAATAATTTTACTGGGCGTATCCTCAAGATATTCAATGGTATACACTAAATCTCCTGCTAGTTCTTCTTTTTTCTCAGCAACAGAAAGCCCAAAAGGAACAAGTTCAATACCATATTTTTTCCCTACCTCTATCTCAAGACTTTCCCATTCTGTTGTTCTAAACTCTTGTTTTCCTTTTGTTGCATCTGCAATGTACATTTCTGCATCTATTCCATATGTAGCTAAATTTACTATCTCCATCCCTTTGTAATCATCCGCTGGAACTTCTGCAGTAGTTGCAGTTGTCGACTCCTCACTTGTTTTAGTTTCTTCCCCACAAGCAAATAATCCTAAGGCAAGTGTAAAAAGGGCAATAGATTTTATCTTTTTCATTTTCATTAATTTCTGGTTGCAACAAATATAAGCAGTCCCATTGGGAATGCCTTAATCCTGAATTTTGATGTTCTTTCCTTTACTATGAGTATTAAATTCGGGAGCATATTGACACTGTAAGCTGCTAATTCCGTTAGAATAGGAACCGCTTACAGTAGCCCTTAAATCATATTCAAAAACATAGGTCCCTTTGTTTAATCGATCCATAAAGAAGTTAGTAGAAGCGTCTTTAGTGCTTTCATAATAACCCAAACCATCTTGATATTTGTAAGATGAAAGAACGTTAATTGGCTCGAAGCCAGAAGCCCTCATGTCTTTGAGATGAACAAATTCTAAATCTCTTTTTGACTCAATGCTTAAGCGAATACGAATTTTATCTCCAATCTGAATTCCAGAGATATCAATTGGTGTCATGCTTTCACCCGATCCATCTACTATGACTTTAAAGATGTTTTTTTGGATAGACAATTCTTCAACAGAAGCAGCAGTAATTTGATCTAGGTCTTCATAGTATTGCCAATAAGCAGCGCCCCAAGAAATTCCATTACTTGTTTTATGAACAGAAATGGATCCTAGATTAGAATTAACTTGTTCTTTGGGCCAAACTTTTTTAAAGTATCCTGTACCTGCTTCAGTTTGTTCAGGTTCAATTGTTTTTTTACCAACCGTTATGAATACATTTTTGTATCTTGAATTTAAAGTTAGATTATCCATTAATAAAGCATAACAAGCCACTGCTGTCGACTTGGAATTACTCCATTTTTGAGTTTGCTTTTGTTTTAGGAGCCATATTTTTAGCTCATCAGTTGCATTTTTATCTTGAGCAATCTCATGGAAAACCTCAATCATTAATGCTTGGGTTTCAATTGCTGAATTATACCAGTAGTATCCTGTTCTATTCTTTTTCCAATACATGCCCAAAGACTCTGTTTGAAGTGCGTTGTCTTTTAGGCTTGCAGTAATTAAGGCTGGCGTTTCTGATTTCGAATCAAATCGCATGACTGCAAGAGCAATCATGCCTTTCATATATAAATTACGGGTTAACCAATATTCCTTGGCTTGTTTTAGAAAGTATTGAAAAGGAACATTATCTTTTGGAAGGTCTTTTTCTAAAAAGAAACTGCGAGTATATAGATAATGGATCTGATGTTGAGATAAGTTGTTTTTGCTTAAGTCTCTATCGTATTTTTCTAAATTTCGATAATCTTCAATAATTCGCTGATCAAGGTAATCTAGCCCTTTATTGACCATACTTGCTAATTCAGGGTCTTTGGAATAATCAATTCCTAACTTTTTGAGATGCCCAAATCCATTAATAATGTATTGAGTCATGTGTCGGTTATCTCGCATTCCTTTATACCAAGACCATCCACCATTTGGTAATTGTAGTTGCTTTAACTTTTGCAGTGCTGCTTTCCTTTCTGACTTCATCGTATTGAAATCGAAAAGCAATGCGATTCTTTTTTTCTGTTCGCTTTCACTTCTTGCCTCTTGCAACCAAGGGGTTTCTTCAATTAGAATAGTTTTTAGCTCTTTATTTTGCATGAGCTTTGAAGTCAACTCTTCAGAATCTTGACTCTTCCATAATTTGAAAACTTCCTGAATTCTAGGATTGCTATTGGCAATTTTTTCTGCTATTGAATTAGCATATAACCTTGCAAAAACTTGCTCGGAACATTCTGAACTAGAAGAGACCATATATGGCAAGGCTTGCAATGCATACCACGCAGGATTAGCGGTAAACTCTAAGCTATAAGAATGGTGTTGTAGTGTTTTGGAGGTATTATTAATCAATCGATCAAAGCTGAATTGTTTCATTTGATTCCCACGTACAGCAAGAGGAAGGCTTTCTGTTATCAAGCTCCTATTTGAAAGAACGGGAATGACTTTCTCTTCTCCATCACTAAAACGTTCTGATTGAGCGAGAATTTCATATTTGATAGCTTTAATTCCTTTTGGGATTTTTATTTTCCAAAATACCACTTGATTTTTACCTGGTAAAATGTTGAAGGCTTGGTCTATAGGACTTCCATCAATCAAGCTAATTTTCTCATTGGTAAAGGCATCGTAGAAACGAATTTTGACCAATCCATTTTGGGGGTCGCTGCTAAGGTTGGAAATAATTGCCTTTAAGTTAAGCTGATCTTTCTCCCTAAAAAAACGAGGAACGCTTGGAGTTACCATTAATTCCTTTTGAGTTCGAATACTTGCTTCTAAACGTCCAATTTTTAAGTCATTGCTATGCGCCAAGGCTCTAAACTTCCATTGAGTCAAAGCATCGGGCATTTTGAATTCAAAACTTAGCTTTCCGGTCTCATCGGTCCTTAATTGAGGGTAAAAGAAGGCGGTTTCTCTGAAATCAGAACGTACTGGATTAGAGGTGGTTTTGGGTGTTTGATTTTTGTTTGAAGATACTCTTAAGCCTAAAGAAGCCTCTTTGACATAATTACTTGAGTGGGGCATATCATTGCTTGCAATGTTTCCCGTCTCATAGTCGATATCTGAATCTGCTACTTCTTGCACTGTTGAAAGTGATTCATTTCTTGCAGCTTTGCTGTGCGCAAAATAAGAACGATTATATCTATGACTTCCTAAATGAAACCCAAACCAGTTTAACTGCGGATAATATCGTTGAGCTTGTAGGAAACCCTCTTGTCGATAAAATAAACTACGAGAAGATTTACTGGTAAAACCTCTATCTGTCGACCAAAAATTAGAACTTCTCTTATTTGGATAAAGCAGTAAAGACCAGTCGTCTTTTTTGAATTGATCTAAAGATTGGTCATACATCCCAGCTAGCAATTCAGCTGCTACTTTTTCACCATTCATCCCACTAATGGTCATCGTCCATTTCTCTTTACTTCCAGGTTGAACCTTGTTTCTATAGGTTCCTAAAGTAAGCTGTAGTTTTTTGTTTGTGTAGGGAACTGTAATTGTTTCCTTGTATTCAATTGACCTATTTGAATGAATGCCAATCAGTTGAATATTGAAATTGCCACGATACTCCTCTTTAATCGGCACAATTATTTTTCGTTGTTCATTATTAAGGCTTAGCCACTTTTTCGAAACAATTTTCCCATCATTTTCAATTTGATAAAGTAAACGAAGGTTTTTCAATCCAGTACTAATTAAAAAACTTGCATTCTCTCCCGGTTCTCCTTTTCCCTTCAATATTTCCAAAGTAGAAAAAATAGGGTAGGAAGGCCTTTTCGAATTTTCATCAAAGAGGATAAACCTTTGTGTGTAGAGAATTTCTTTCCCTGTTTTATCTTTGGTTTTTATTTCAAGTGCGTAAGCTCCGGGAGATATGTTTCCGAACAAATCAATCGGATGATTGCAGTGTATTTTGCCTTTTAAAAGAAGCGTGCCTTTCTTAAAGTTTGAGAGGTCATCAGATTGCTTGGGAGCATATTGCGTATTTTTTAAACTAGAATGTTTAAAATCAACCGACTCCCAATAACTTTTTCTTTGAATTTTAGAAGGAGTGTTTAACTTCCACAAGCTTAAGTCTGCTTTGGTATCTACAGCTTTATTGCTACTGTTTTTTGCTGCAATCACAAGTTGCTGAAGTTCTTTCAGCTGAATTCTTCGATCAATATTTGTTGAAAGATAGAATCCTTGACTTCCGAGAGATACAGTTTTGCTTAGGCTTTGTGTTTCTCCACTTGGGCTGGTTGCATCTATCGTTATCTCAAAATTAAACTTAGGATTCCATTTTGTGTCAATACTTTCATCTGCTTGAGCAAAGAATTGAATGTTGAAGTTTCCATCACTATCTGTGCTTAGCTTTCCGTTCTTAATTTCTTTTGAATTAGAGGAAGGGAAGTGTCCTCGCCAATACCTCCAATAAGGAAAAGAAGCTTTCCGAGTAATGCGGTATGAGATTTTTGCATCCGACACATTTGCTCCTGAATAAGCAATTACATTTCCTGACACTGCAACCTGAGTGTTAATTTTTGCTTCAACAGAATTGGTGTTTATTCGGATTTCGAATGTCGGTCTCTTATATTCTTCAACTGAAAAGTAAGTCGCTCCATGTTTTCCTCTCAATCGATAAGTTCCATTCAAGCCTGAAGAAGGAAGAATAAAGCTGCCTTTAAAGGAACCATAATCATTTGTTTTTAATGTTAATTTTTGAAGCCGCTCCCCATTTTTATTGATTAAGGATACTAGGGTTGTAAAGTTTTGTTGGAGTTTATTATGATGATGGCCTTTCTCAATGACAATTCCCTTAAAATAGACCGTCTGTCCAGGACGATAAATTGCTCGATCTGTAAAAAAGTGAGTTTGGATTCGTTTCGTTTTATTTTGTTGCTTATAACTACCGTAATAGGCATTTTTAGAGATCAATGTATCCTTTTTGGAAATGATCGCTAGACGTATATTTTGATTGGTTAAGTTGGTTATTATTTTTACGTTTCCAGATCTGTCTGAGAAATACTCTCCAATTTTTTTAGAATGGTTTTTTCTAGTATTGTAATCATATTGCTTGGTGTAAGCAATGACTTTAGCTTTGTTTATTGGCGCTCCTGATTTACGATCTAAAACAAAAGCCTGAAAATTGCCTTGATCGCCAACTTGTTTTTTTATATGACTTAGTTGACTTACAACAAAATCGCTAAATGTTATTTCAGATTTTTTAGGATCAAACCCTTTTAGATTCGAAACAATCAGGATATATTTCCCTCTAGGAAGTTCGTCTATTAAAAGTTCAGAGCTATGAGATTGATAATCTCCTAGGTTTTTTATCGTTTCTACCCAGGTTTTTAGTGCAGGGAGCTGATAAAGTCGTTTTATTTGCTCTTTCTGATTCAAATAACGAAATTCTTGGGAGTTATTATCGATTGTATTCGAAACCTTTATCAGTCGAAAATGTAAGCTGTCGATGTTTTTATGTTGTAATCGGTAGATGATTTTTTCTGATGGCAAATAGATTTTTTCTACCTGAAAATTAAATTCTTGTCTTTGTATTTGTAGTAATAATCCCTCACATAGATTACCGCCATAAGTCTCTTTTTGCACGTGCTTTAGGCACACTTCTCTTGTTTTTTTTAAATACCATTGATTTGATTTGTTTTTAGGAGTGTATTCATTTCCCCAACTGCTATAAACCTTAGCGATACGAAAATCAATTTCTGCATTGGCATCATTTGCTGGATGCTTTTCAGATAGAGTTTGCAAAGCCGTTAAATATAGACTGTCCTTTCCTTCTTTTTGAGAGTTCGAATAGTAATAATCTAGTCTCTTCAGGTTAAAATCAATTAAAATTTTTGGATCTTCATCTTCTTGATGTACTTTCAAAATCTTTTGAAAGAGATGCGTAGTTTTTAGTTGATTAGAACTAGAGTCATTGCTATTGAAGTCGATAATTAAATATTCCGAAAGTGGTGAAAAGATTGCGTATTCGTCTGAGTTAAACTCCTCTTGTGGTGCAGTAACTCTTCCTTCATTTAATAAATAATAATTGAGGGCTCTGTCCGCTAAAAAGTCATACAAATTAGGCCTTAGGGAGCTTCCATTAAAGCTTTCTTTATTGTTGGAATACTGTAATATATCAGATAGATTTTCAGTAGGAAAACATAATAAATCTTGTTTTTGAAAAAGCGATGTTTCGTAATGAGTATTTACAATAGATAGGATGTCTTGAAGAGACCATGTTTTGAGGTCTTCTTTATCAAAATTTATTGTTTGCGTCCTATGTTGAAAACGCCTACGGTTTTGATTGTAATATTGAAAATACAGCTCAGCAGTTGCGGAATGCAAGAGTTGTTTAAGAGGAAATGTTGCTTTTTCTATTTGGGTTTCGAATCGTGATAAAATTTTAAAGGTGGACTCCTCTTCTATTCGATTCGCATATTTTGAACGATAAGCAAGCGCTTTGAAAATTTGAGGAGTGTTTTCTTCTCTTAAGGCAGCAGTTAATATTGAATCTACTTTGGTAATAATTATTTTCCCAAGCCCTTTTTTTTCTAAGACTTCAACTTTTCTCCATTCTGTATTATAATCATTATAATTAGCTGAGCTAAAAGCTATTTTTTCAGTATTCCTAGTCTTTTTGCAGGCAACGTAGCCGCTAAAGACGATTAGTAGTAGTAGAATGGTTTTACTCCAATTCATGATGTTTCTTTTTTAATGATGCTCATCGTTTTACAAACATGATACCAAGTCTTATTCTGACTTTGTAAATATCCTGCGCTTACTATCATCAATACTTGATAAACCGATTTTATATTTAATCACAACGATTCGAATGGCGATAATAGTTAAAATGGTTACGCTAACGTTCCACTCGAATGGAATAGTATTCCTAAGCAATATGAATAAGGTTCCACCAGCCACACAGGCCATTGCATAAATTTCTTTTCTAAAAATTAGAGGAATTTCGTTGATTAAAATATCACGAATAACTCCTCCTAGAACAGCAGAAAACATTCCCATAATAACAGCAATGATGGGAGGTACCTCTAAAATTAATGCCTTGCTTAAGCCAAGAATTGTGAATACTCCAATTCCAATGGTATCGAACAGGAATAAAGTTTTTCTTAATTTTCTAACCCATGCCTTAAAAAGAAATGTAATTCCTACGCCACAAAGAATGACATAAATGTAGATGGTATCATTCATCCATCCAACTGGAGTAGCTCCAAGAAGCAAATCTCTAATAGTTCCGCCTCCAACAGCAGTAACAAATGCGATGAAAGCTGCTCCAAATAAGTCTAATTTTTTCGAAGAAGCTGCCATTGCTCCACTAATTGCAAAAACTAGTGTCCCAATTAAATCAATTATATTCAATACCTCATTGGCGTCTTTTGGGAATTCTAAAGGCATAACAGCTTAAGATTTTTTAAAGATATAAAATTGCATTTTCTACTTCAACTTGCCTAATTTTTCGGGCTGCTATTTAATTTCGATATTTGCAAACTATTCAAGTTTAAAATCAACAAAGAGTATTTTTTCTTTTTACTATGTGGAACCCTTTTCAAGTTATATTCTTAGGCAACGATTTTTGATCATTTCGATTGTAATAGGCATAACATTATTTTTTGGATATCATTCTCAAAATATTAAAATGAGCTATAAGATGGCTCAAGTATTACCACAGTCAGATTCAACGCTACAGGCCTTTCAGCAGTTTAAAGAACAGTTTGGTCAAGATGGGAGTATCATGGTGATTGGAGTAAAAGATGAGTCTCTATACCAGTTGGACAACTTCAATTCCTGGTTTTCTCTTTCCAAAAGATTAAAAGAGGTAGAGGGTATTGACAATGTAATGTCTATTACTAATATATTTGGACTAGAAAAAGACAAAAAGAAAAAAAGGTTAGTTCCTTATCCAATCATTCCTAAGCCTCCGAGCTCTCAAACTGAACTAGATAGTTTATTAAAGAAAGTGTATCAACTTCCTTTTTATGAGGGGTTTATTTTTAGTGAAGATCATCAAACAACTTTGATGGCATTAACCTTAGATCGAGAACTTTTGGACTCGAAAGATCGAAAAGTTTTGATGAGCGATGTCTATGCTGAAATAGACATTTTCAAAGAAGAAACCGGTATTAAAGTTCACTATTCTGGCTTGCCTTACATTCGAGCAAATAATACAAGCAAAGTAAGTAGCGAAATCAAGTTATTCATCCTCTTGGCTATTTTGGTCACAAGTTTAATCTTACTGCTGTTTTTTCGCTCTTTCAAAGCCATGTTTTTCTCAATGATTATCGTATTAGTGGGAGTAGTTTGGTCTGTAGGAATTCAAGCGTTGCTAGGTTATGAAATCACGATCCTTACAGGATTAATGCCTCCACTAATTATTGTGATAGGGATTCCGAACTGTATATTTATTATCAATAAATACCATCAAGAGTATAAGCGTCACGGAAATAAAGTAAAAGCGTTGAAGCGTTCTATTCATAAGATAGGGAACGCAATTTTCTTGACGAATACTACAACTTCACTTGGTTTTGGAACATTTATTTGTACTGATAGCACGATTTTAATTGAATTTGGGATTGTAGCAACTTTTGGTATTTTATCTGTTTTTGTGGTCTCTATTACGATCCTACCGATTATTTTGAGCTTTCAAAAGCCTCTTAAAGAAAGACATACAAAACATTTAGAAAGGCAATGGGTACATAAAGTGGTTAATAAGTTAGTTGCTATTGTAAGTATTCGAAGAAAGGCAGTCTTCATAACAACTGGGATTGTAATTCTTATTGCGGTTTATGGAGTAACTTTGATGAAAACAACAGGTAATATTGCCGATGATTTACCAAGAGAAGACCCAGTTTACCTAGATCTTAAGTTTTTTGAAGAAAACTTTCAAGGTGTTTTGCCTTTTGAAGTAACCGTTGAAACCAATAAAAAGGGAGGAGCAACAAAGTTGTCAACTTTGAAACGCATCGATAAGTTACAACAGTTATTGAAAGAGTATCCTGAATTTTCAAAACCTTTATCTATTGTTGAAGGTCTGAAATTTGCGAAACAAGGTTATTATGGCGGAAATCCAAAGAAATACTCGTTATTTAATAATCAAGAAAAGAGCTTTTTAGCCCCTTATTTGACTTCAGTTAACGGAGAAGGGGATGAAAGTTTTTTAAAATCTTACCTAGACAGTAATAGACAAATCACTCGAATAACTGCTCAAATGGCAGATGTTGGAAGCAATAGAATGGAAACAATATTGTCTGAATTGAGACCTAAAGTAGATTCTATATTTCCTATAGAGAAATACAAAGTAAGCTTCACGGGAACTAGCGTTGTTTGGCTAAAAGGAACAGATTACTTAGTGAGGAACTTATTTTTGAGTTTAGGAATAGCGATTGTGTTAATTGCAATTATTATGGCCATTCTCTTTTCTTCCTTAAGAATGGTATTCGTTAGCTTAATTCCCAATCTTCTACCGCTGTTGTTAACTGCATCGATCATGGGATATTTTGGTATCTCAATAAAACCTTCAACTATCCTGATTTTTAGTATTGCCTTTGGAATATCAGTTGACGATACGATTCATTTCTTGGCAAAGTATAGACAAGAATTGAGTAAACATTCTCTCAACTTAAGAGAAGCAGCCATAAATGCCCTCAAAGAAACAGGAGTAAGTATGATATATACTTCGATTGTTCTTTTCTTTGGATTTGGAGTATTTACAGCTTCACAGTTTGGCGGAACTGTAGCATTAGGTTTATTGGTCTCTCTCACACTTTTAATAGCAATGGCATCTAATCTCATACTATTGCCATCACTCTTGTTGTTTTTTGAAAATTGGTTAACAACAAAAGCGTTTAAAAATGAATCATTTGTTATACTGATTGATGAAGAAGAAGATATTGATTTAGATGAATTAGAAGTGAGAGAAATTGAGAATTCTTAATTTGCGCGAACAAAATTAGAATACGTACGTAACAATCATAAAAAAGATGAAAGGAATAGTATTAGCAGGCGGTTCAGGAACTAGATTACACCCTTTGACCTTGGCAGTAAGCAAGCAGTTAATGCCTGTTTATGATAAGCCAATGATATATTATCCTCTTTCTGTATTGATGAGTGCAGGTATTAGTGAAATATTGATCATTACAACACCGCACGACAACGCAAGCTTTAAAAAGTTGTTAGGAGATGGATCGCAGTTTGGATGTGATTTTCAATACGCCGTTCAAGAAATTCCTAACGGATTAGCACAAGCATTTGTAATTGGAGAAGAATTTATTGGAGAAGAAAAGGTTGCATTGATTTTGGGTGACAATATCTTTTACGGAACAGGAATGTCTGAACTGCTTCAGGCTAATAATAATCCTGATGGAGGAATTGTATACGCATATCA
>JAESST010000240.1 GCA_016763995.1 Flavobacteriales bacterium
CAAGCAACTGTTTTTGGTCAGCCCAATAATCCTCATTGGAAAGTATTTTTAAATAATGGAAGTGGATTTAATACTACCGCGACCACTTGGTCTCTTCCTAATGGTGGTTATTTAAATTCTCTCTTAGATTATGGATATAATGCTCTTGGAGCTAGTGCCGGTTCAAGTAGTACTCTAGGCAACCAAACTTGGAGCATAGTTGATATTGATGGAAATGGTAACTTAGATTTGGTAGTTACAGCTGAAAGTAGAGCTGTTACAGGTTTTTCGAATCAAGCAACTGTTTTTGGTCAGCCCAATAATCCTCATTGGAAAGTATTTTTAAATAATGGAAGTGGATTTAATACTACCGCGACCACTTGGGCTCTTCCTAATGGTGGTTATTTAAATTCTCTCTTAGATTATGGATATAATGCTCTTGGGGCTAGTGCTGGTTCAGCTAGTACTCTAGGCAATCAAACTTGGAGCATAGTTGATATTGATGGAGATGGTAACTTAGATTTGGTAGTTACAGCTGAAAGTAGAGTTGTTGCAGGTTTTTCGAATCAAGCAACTGTTTTTGGTCAACCCAATAATCCTCATTGGAAAGTGTTTTTAGGATCTTCCTTAGCCGTTGAACTAGGAGAAAGTAAGTTTATAGAATCATCATTACTATCGGTTTATCCTAACCCTGTACTTGATTGGGTTGAATTGAATCTTTCTAATATTGACAATCCCAAAATCATAATTTACAATAGTTTAGGCCAATCTATTTACGAATTAGATAAACCCATTATTGGAAACAGGTTTTCTTTTAACTTGGGAAATCGAAAAGCTGGAATCTATTATATTATTGTAAGTGATAAACATGGGAATAGATATAGTGCAAAAATTGTTAAGAGTACAAAATAATTAGTTGCTGCGGTAAATCTAAAGGACAGAACCGATATCTATTAGAAATATACTTGGCGAAATAGTCTTTTCGAAAACAGTAGATACTAATATAGAATCTATGGAGGTCGATATAGAAGACCAAGCTAAGGGGGGGTATTTTATTACTGTTAATTTAGATGGGAAGACATTGAATGAGAAAATAGTTCCTAGATAAAAAGGAATCAAAGTTTACACTTTTGTTTGAAAACGAGAGGTATTAAAAATTGGTGAGTAGGTTTTGTGGACTTACAAATAGGGCATAAGCAGTGTTCTTTGTATAAAACAACACTGCTTATGCGGCGGTATGTATCGTGCTGTGTTTGCTTTTATTCTACTTAATATTAGGATGTTATTTTCTTGTGATTTTTTCAATCAGATTATTCTTTAATTAACTAATGAGGTCTTAATTTATATGATTTTTACCATTCTGATTGATCTAACAAGTGAGCAGATCAATCAAAATGCATCATAGAGTTTAATAGTTTTTTAATACTGAATTCAAACTATATTTTTCATTTAAATACTTGCTTAATACTTGTGTTGACCCACTAAACTAAGCTGATTGTCATTCTAACACCAATTGGTGAAGAGGACATTGGTGTTAGAGTAATTTCTAGTGGAAATCATTAAGGATTTTCACTAGAAATTACCAAGATCTGGACTAAACAGATTCTCTTTTACTTCTCAAGAAATATTTAGAAGATTTGCTTCGTAAGCTTTTCCAATTGGAATTTCTGAATCCCTGATAAAAATGTATTTATTACTTTTTCCTTTTATCTTATCCACTCGAACTATGTAAGAACGATGAACCCTTAAAAATTCAATGCGATCAGGAAGTAAGTCAATAAATTTTCCAATGTTACAACGAAATAAATGTTTGCGATCATCAACATGAATCTCTACATAATTGCCCATTGATTTTATATAATAAATGCTTTGGGTAGGAATTTTAAGGGTTTTACCATCTACCTTAATAATCAAAATTTGTTCTTTATGTTTTATCCTATTTAATGCAATTCTTAATAACTCTCTAGTAATATCTTTATTATAGCTTAGAATTTTTATTCGAAAGAAGAAATAGATAGTTAAAGCAATAAGTACAGTAATACAAAAGATAAACCATCCACTTTGATAATAGGGGGGGTGAATAATTATGGGGAAAGAAATTTCATTCTTATTCCAGTCCTTATCGTTGCTACAAGATTGAATGCTAAATGTATAGGCCCCAGGCTTAAGATAAGGGTAAATTATATTTCTATTTTTTGTGTAATTCCATTGATCCTCAAGCTCTTCTATGCGATATCGGTATTTTAAAAGGCGGTTATCCTTAAATGATATTGCCTCATAGAAAACTGATAAGTGATTTTGGTCAAAAGATAAATTAGCTAAGTCATTTAAGCCAATTTTTTTGTTGTTGATGAGTAGTTCCTTTAATACAAAATGGAATTGTTTCTCCTCAGCTTTAAGGGAATCAAATATATCTAAGGGAAATGCATAAATACCATTTGCTGTTGCAACCCAAATAGAATCATTATTCAATTCTATGTCAATTATTTTGTTGCTTATTAGTCCTTTATCAATAGAGGTGCTAAAGATTTCATAAGCCCCATTTGTTGAAAAGTCAATTTTGTTAATCCCTTTATTAGATCCAATCCAAAGAGTAGAGTCATCCTCAAACTGAAGCACATCAATATAGTTACTATTTAAGCCTTCTTTTTGGCTGATGTTATAAATGGTATCTTTATTAAAGATTACTATACCAAAACCCAAGGTAGCCAAATAATAATATCCCTTTTTTAAGCTAATGTCCTTAACCGTCTTGGAAAATAGAGTGTCTCTAGTTGCCATAGGAGTAAAATCCCCTTCATCTGAATAATGGAAAAGGCCCTTTCTTGTTCCACAATAGATTCCATTGGGAGCATGCCAAAGTGCACGAGTTTTGAGTCCAGTTTTATAAATTGTTGTTTCCCATTTTTGATTCATTTTTATAAAGCCATTTGAATACCCAGCTAACAATTCCTCATTGTGCTCATCATCAGAAATAACATTAATGTATGGAATTATAGCACTATTGTTATTGTCTTTTAAGATGCCTAATCCAGGATCAAAAATCAAAAGATCATCAGAAATACTATGTTTACCAATATATAAACCATAACCTCCTTTTGATTTGTAATGAGAGGAAAACTGGCCTTGTTCGTATTGGCTTATTTGCCCCCTTAAGTGGTTTATATATAGCTTATTGTTTTTGTCTTTTGCAAGTTGCCTTACGTTTTGATCTTTAATTTCAGGATTAATTTTGTGAACAATATCCAGATTATTAATGTAAAATAATCCAGAGCTTAAAGTGGAAATCCACATTCCCTTTTCATGGTCAATCAATACATCGGTTACTGATTTATCAGGCAAATAAGTTTGAAGTAGCTCTCCTTCAAAGGAATATATCTGAAGTCCTTGGTTTAATACTCCAACCCAAAACTGACCTTTTTGAAATTGCCCCATCATTAAAGGCCGAGTTGGTAATTGTTTTTTCCATGAAATACCTTGGCCTTTCACCTCAATAAAGGTTTGTGTCATAAAAGCTACTTTATTTCCTTCTCGAATGGAACCCAAATACAAACCTTTTGTGTCATTTTCAATTATTTCTAAATCAAACTCTGGCATGAGCTTTTGAATTTTCTCTAGTTGATCTTGAAAACTACCAAAAGTAAAACCTCTAAAGCCATTTTTTCTACCTCGTTCTGTGGCGTGTATTACTCTTTGATCAAGCTGTTGAGATAAAGATTTTTTTACATTTCCGGAACTATCTATCACGATTAAACCATGTCCTGAACCAAAATATGTTGTTCCGTTTTTATCGATACAAAAAGAATTAATGAAAACTTTCTTCGAATACTTTTCTAATAAATGGTTGTATTTATAATCTACAATTTTAGTGTTTCGATAATTGAAGTGAAAAAATAGATTTTGATCACCCATACCCCATATTTCTCCATCAGCTTGCTCATATAGTTGATATACAGGTGTATTTATTGCGGGTTCAATTACTTTAAATTCATAACCGTTATAAGTTGTCAAGCCTTTTCCAGCAATCCAGAGATAACCATTACTATCTTGAACCATTGCAAAGTGGGTTCTTTTTAAAAGGCCATCGTCTTCAGTAAAATGACGATAAGAATGTTCGTCTTTTTGTGCAATAGCAGTTGTTGCCAATAATAGAAGCACTAAGCAGTATGTTAGGTCTTTATAGTTTGTGATCATAGACATTTTTAGATGAATCATTTCTTTTTTAGAATTAAAAACAAGAAGTAATTATCAAAATAAAGAGTGGGGAGTGTGTGTTATGTGTGATCATGAATTGCTAGGGATTATAAAAATGGCATTTTGCAAAAGGAAGTACTTTATGTATCAACTAATAATAATCCAAACGATTTTTTTCATGAGTAAAATTTGGCATTTCATTTGGTTAAATGAAGAGTAAGTTATTCATTTTTTTGCCGTTTTACTTTTCAAGGTATATAAAGAGATGAAGTCGATTAGACTTCGTAAATCTCAAGAAATATTTTCAGGATCACGAACCGATATACCCTAAGAAGTAAAACAAAGGATGGAGGGAAGATAATCCTAGCTTGCTTAGAATATTTTGAAAACAGGATAGATCTACTTGTAAAGTAGATTTAGAATTTTCTTGAATCAACTTCTAACAGGATGGATCGACCAGAGTGAGATTAACATTTCTTAGCCTTCCTTTCCTTTCGGCAGACTAGTACATTTAGAGAGTTAATGCTTTAATTTTTACAATACAGACGCTTCCTAAATGCGCCAGAGTGCTGACTTGCTTGTTAAAATAATCTAGAACTGTAAGTCCTAAGAAAGTTGTCGTTAATCTATATAAATAGCTTAACGACAGTAGAGATGATTTGAACATTGAATATTACATTCCCTAAAGAGTATGATTTATAACCACATTTCCATTCGAATGTCGCAGCGTTCATATGGGGTATTAGGATCAACAGGGATTTCTATAAATCCTAACTTTTTGTATAAGCTGAGAGCGGGAGTCAACTTTGTACTCGAATCTAATATTACTCGGGTTTTACCAGCTTTTTTGCAATAAGACAAGGCGGCATCCATTAATTTTTGCCCAATTTTGAATCCTCGATATCCTTTCAATACTCCCATTTTAGAGAGTTCATAAGTGCCTTCTTCTCGAACAATTAAAGCAACAGTGCCGACGATTTTATTTTCCACTTTTGCAAATAGAATATGTCCACCTGGTTCAATAATGTATTTTTCAGGTTTAGTTAATACTTCTCTATCATAATTTTCTATATAGAAATAAGCATCTAACCATTGGAAATTGATTTGAGCAAAATATTTAGCGTACTTATCTTCATAATCAATAATTTTTATCTCCATTCTAATTCTTATTTAATTGCTCTAATGTTCTGGATTGAAAACCACTTTTCGAGAATCGTTTTTCTAATTCATCTAACGTATTTAAAATGTTTAAGTCGTCAAGAGCGTCTTTTACACTTTTAATCCCAGCCTGCCATATTATTTCATATTCTGGCAATTTGTCTATTGCTTTTTCACTTAAACTAAGTACTCTTTTACGACTGTCTGCTTTACTTCTTATGGAAAGTAAATAACCTGCTTTTTCCATTTTATTGGTAATTGTTATAATGGATGGGTGAGCGAGTTGTAAATGCTGTGCAATTTCAGTGACTCCAAGTTGTTTATGTTTAGAAAGTAGCTTAAAAATTAGATACCAGTTAGGTTCAATGTCTACATCTAAGTTTTGATACATGCGCCTACCGTCCTGAAGAAGCATGTCGCTCAATCGTTTCAACCGAGTAGCAAAACCTAAGTAGCCAAGCTCTTTAATAAAATCGTTTTCCATATTACGTAGTTAGCTACGCAAATTTAGCAATTAATGTAGTTGACTACGTAATTTTGACAAATTATTTATAAAGTATAATTTTTTAAAGAGTGGAGGTGCTAATTGTATCTACCAGTGAATTGGAGTCTTATGATTAGTCTCAAGAATTTTGTTAGATTGAGAAAAATGCTTGTTACCAAACCAATAGCCTCTGTTGGCACTTAATGGAGAAGGGTGTCCTGATGTA
>JAESST010000241.1 GCA_016763995.1 Flavobacteriales bacterium
AGAGAAAAATATTATAAAGACTATTTTAAAAGAGGAGCTTGGTCTATTTAAAAAAGATACAAGTTTGAAACCACTACCCACTATTACACGTAGAGAAAGTCCGTTTGAAGTTGAAGTAGACTCTTCTTTTATTAAAGAAACTTCTAGTCAGAATAAGCAAAAAACTTCCTACGAGAATAAACAAAAAGGAAATGAAATGGAAAAGAAAGGTAGATTTGGGAAATTTTTGGATAAAATTGCAAAGCCTAACGAAGAAGAATTCGTTGCACCTATTGAAAATTAATGCTTTTTGGCAACTATCATTATACATCATTCGTCTTAAAAGAAATTAGGGAAGATTTTGAACATTTATTCAAAAAAGCAACGTTGGAAGTTTGTTTTGGCCGTATTTGCAGCCATTATCGTTTTTGTTTCCTTGTGGTATACCAATATTTTGGTAGGACAAATTGCAATAGAAGAAAAGAACAAAGCCAAATCTTGGGCAGAAGCAATTCAGCGCAAAGCAGAATTGGTGAGCTACACCCAAGATTTTTTCGAAAAAATTAAAGAAGAAGAAACAAAGAAAGTAAATATTTGGGCCTTGGCAACTCAAGAAGCAGGCAAACAAGGCCTAGATGACGATGCCACCCTTGTTGTTGAAATCCTCAAAAGCAACAAAACCATACCAGTTATCTTAACGGATGATGTGGGACGAATTATCCGTACTGCGAATATAGATTCTGAACAAAAAAAAGATTCCCTCTATTTAAGGCAGAAGCTGAGAAATATGAAGGCAACAAACCCTCCTATAAAAATTAATTACTCTGCAGAGAAGGGCCATATTATTTATTACGGAGAATCCATTGTTTTTTCTGAATTGAGAGATGTTTTAAAAGATCAGATTGAATCTTTTAACGATGATATTATTTCAAATTCTGCCTCAGCTCCTGTTGTGTATACTGATTCTGTCGGTAAGTTGTTGGCCTTTGGTAATCTTGACTCTACTAAGATGAAGTCTCCTGAATACGTTAAGGAAGTGGTAAGTGAAATGATTGCAACAAATGAAGCCATTGAGGTTAATTTGAGAGATCAAAAACATGGATACATTTATTACAATGATAGTCCGCTCTTGGTTAAACTGAAATATTATCCATTCATTCAGTTAAGTGTTATTGGCCTATTTCTAATCTTTGCTTATTACTTGTTTAGTACAGCAAGAAAATCTGAACAAAATCAGGTTTGGGTTGGAATGGCAAAGGAAACTGCGCATCAGTTGGGTACCCCCTTATCTTCTTTATTAGCCTGGATAGAAGTTCTTAAGATCAAAAATGTAGATGATCAAACTATTTCCGAGATTAGTAGAGATATTGGTCGATTAGAGACAGTAACAGAACGTTTTTCTAAAATTGGTGCTAAACCTAAATTAGATCAAAACGATATCAATGAGGTCATCAGAAACACCATCAATTATCTCAAGACAAGGCTTTCCAAAAAAGTGAATTTTTCACAAACAACCTCTAATGGTGATGTTGTGATGGCAAGCGTTAATGTTCCTCTACTGGAGTGGGTGTTAGAAAACATCATCAAAAATGGGGTTGATGCCATTGGAGGAGAAGGTGATATTAAGATTCATATCATTGATCAATCACAATTCGTCTATATCGATATCACAGATAATGGAAAAGGAATTCCAAAGGGTAGGAGAAAAACAGTTTTTCAGCCTGGGTTCACTACAAAACAAAGAGGCTGGGGTTTAGGCCTTTCTTTAACTAAAAGAATTATTGAAAACTACCATTCTGGTAAGGTTTTCGTTAAAAGTTCAGAAGTTGATCAAGGTACTACCTTTAGAATAGTTCTTAACAAAACAATGCAAAATGGCAGGAATATACATTCATATTCCTTTTTGTAAACAAGCGTGTAGCTACTGCGATTTTCATTTTTCTACGAATCTTTCTCGTAAGCAAGATGTAATAAATGCAATTCTGCAAGAGATTAAACAAAGGAAAAACTATCTTAAAGAAGAGCCTATTGAAACTATTTATTTGGGTGGAGGAACTCCGTCTTTATTAAATTTGGATGAGCTAACAAGCCTTTTTGATGCTCTACATCAGTCTTTTGAAATACATGAATCTGCAGAGATAACGCTTGAGGCAAACCCAGATGACCTTACAAAAGAAAAGCTAATAGATCTAAAACAAACATCCATCAATCGACTAAGCATTGGGGTACAACCTTTTTTTGAAGAAGATTTACGTTTTATGAATAGAGCTCACTCTGCCATAGAAGCTGTTCAATCTATTAAAGATGCGCAACATGTAGGCTTCGAACAAATTTCAATTGATTTGATCTTTGGGAGTCAGACTACGACAAACAAAATGTGGGAAAGTAATCTAGATCAATTTTTCGAACTAAACATTTCTCATCTCTCTGCATATTCCTTAACAATTGAAGAAAAAACTGCACTTGCAAATAAGGTTGATAAAGGGCTATTGGCCAATGTAGATGATGAAAAAAACTATACACAATATTTGATGCTTCAAACCAAAATTAAAGAACAAGGTTATGAGCAATATGAACTCTCCAACTATTGTAAAAACAGTGCTTTTTCTAAACACAACAGCTCTTATTGGTTTGGGAAACAATACTTAGGCATAGGGCCTTCAGCACATTCTTTCGATGGAAATTCTAGGCAATGGAACATTCGAAATAATGCTCTTTATTGTAAAGCATTAAAAGATCGAACAGCTTATTTCGAAAAAGAAACCCTCACAGAAATAGATAGGTATCATGAATACTTAATTACCTCTCTTCGAACGAAATGGGGTGTTAGTTTGCCTTTTGTTCAATCTAGCTTTTCCTCTTCTATTTCTACTCATTTTAGTCAAGTTCTCCATCAATTAGATCGAGAAAGAATTATTTTATCTGATGAACGTTTAAGCGTAAAAAACGAATTCTTATTTCAATCAGATGAGGTGGTTAGGAGTTTGATGATCGATAAAATTTAAAGTGCGCTATCCATGCAAAATAAGGCTAGTAGAAAAGTTTAGTACTGGATTCCAAAGAGTGTTGGACCCTTTTATTTGAGCCAAAAAAAATTAAACATACAAGTGGACGTTGTAAATAAAAGAACAGTTAAAGAAAGCGATTGGATTTAAGTTATCACTTAAACTTTTCAATATCCAATCCTAGCCAACCGAAAGCGTTTTTTCCTAATAATTTTGCTTGACGTTCATCTGTAAAGTCCATGCTTTTAATTAATTCACCAGGCTCTAATTCTCCTAATGGGAAGGGATAATCAGTTCCTAAGGCCACTTTGTCTTCTCCTATCAGTTTTACTAGGTAATCAAGCATAGGTTGATCATGAACTAAGGAGTCCAAATAGAATTTACCTAAGTAGTCTCGAGGATTAATTGGGTTGTCTATCGCGCATAAATCTGGGCGAACATTGAACCCATGCTCTATTCTGCCAATGGTTGAAGGAAAAGATCCTCCACCGTGAGCAAAAGCTACTTTAAGATTCGGTAAACGTTCAAATACTCCACCAAAAATCATAGAACAAATAGCCAATGAACTTTCTGCAGGCATTCCGACTAACCAAGGTAACCAGTACTTTTCCATTTTATTTTTTGACATCATATCCCATGGATGCACAAAAACCGACATTTCTAAATCTTGGCAAGCTTCAAATACTGCAAAGACCTCTGGTTCATTTAAGTTCCAATCGTTAATATGTGAACCAATCTGAATGCCACTTAATCCAATCTCTTTGCACCTTTTTAGCTCTTTTATGGCTATTTCGGGTGCTTGCATAGGCAATGTGCCTAATCCGATAAATCGCTTTGGGTAATCGCTTACAATACCAGCAATATGATCGTTCAGAAAGACCGCAACTTCTAGCGTGTCTTTTGGTTTTGCCCAATAGGAAAACATTACGGGTACTGTAGATAGTACTTGTACATCAACATGCTGATGATCGCAATCTTTTATTCTTGCTTCTGCATCCCAACAATTATCTTCTACTTCTCTGAAAAAACGATCATCCATTATCATTCTGGCGCAACATGGCTTATGATGATCTAAATGAATAAAACCTCCATATCCAAACTTCTTTTTAAAGTTTGGTATGTTTTCAGGTAAAATATGGGTGTGAATGTCTACGGTTAGTGGATGGCTCATAGTTTATACAAATCTTTCGTCAACTTCCATAACATGGTTGCATTCATCGCAAGTTCTTAATTCTTCTGAACCATAGAATTTTTTAAATACTGGTAAA
>JAESST010000242.1 GCA_016763995.1 Flavobacteriales bacterium
GTTGAACTTGAAGAAAATAAAGTCCAATTTAATAAAGATAAGGGAGCTGAAAGTTACTTTACGAATGTAAAGTTGAAAAACCAAAATGGTGAGGAGATGGAATTGTACAACGATCTTTTAAAAGACAAAATCGTTATCATCAACCCATTTTTTGCAGAATGCACAGGTACTTGTCCCGTGATGAACAGAACCATGGAAAAAATACAGCAGCACCTTGGCGACCGACTTGGAAAAGATGTATTGATCCTCTCCATTACAGTTGATCCTGATAACGACCAGCCTGAATCATTAAAAGACTATGCCAAAAGATTTAATGCTAAAGAAGGCTGGTATTTCCTTTCAGGTGATAAAGAGAATGTACAATTGGCGCTGAAAAAACTGGGCAAAGATGTGCCCAATAGAGAAAGTCATGATACCATACTTTTAATCGGAAATGTGTCTACACGTCTCTGGAAAAAAGCAAATGGCTTAGCTCCTGCTGATGAAATCATCAAGGTGCTAGAAAGTGTTATCCAAGACGTTGGATAGAGAGTTCTCAACCTAATGGTTGTATAATTTAACTACATAAAGTAACTGATAGCCTACTAGGCGTTATGAAAAAAAGAAGCAACATATTCATACCGGCACTCATTGTCTTGTCTGTTATTTTATGCGGATTAACTGCAAAAGAAATTAGAGATATAACACTTAATCCTAAGCAAGAAGCAGGAAAAGTGGTCTATGAGAAGGGCACGGGAAGCGGAGAGAAAGAAATTATTGCTGTCTTATCTGAAGTGAAAGTTCCCGCTTCAGTATTGTTCTGCGCAAATTGTCATGGTAAAGAAGGAGAGGGCAAACCCGAAGGCGGCGTTAGTCCTTCCAAACTCACTTGGAAATCTCTCACCAAAAATTATGGAGGTAAAACGACGAATGGTCGTCAGCATCCAGCCTATGATGTAAAATCATTAAAAAGAGCTATAACCATGGGAATTGATCCTGCGGGTAATCAGCTTTCATCAGTTATGCCTCGTTATCAAATGTCGCTTGAAGACCTGACAAATCTAGTTGAATACATTAAGGTATTGGGATCTAACTCAGAAACAGGACTTAACGACACCACCATTCATATTGGGATGTTACTTCCATCTCCACGAAAATTTCCTGTCTTACACAAAACAATGAAAGAAGTAGTTCAAGCCTATTTTACTGAAACCAATCTCAATGGAGGAATATACAACAGACAATTGAAGCTGCATACCAATGATATTTCTTACGACTCCGACCAACCTCTAGAAATGATCAACAGTTTACTGGATTCTAAAGATTTTTTTGCAATGACTGCTTGCTTCCTATCCGGACAAGATAAAGTGCTAACTAAATTGGCCAACGATAAGAATATCCCGATGGTAGGTGCATTTTCCGAATATCCAGAAGGAAATAGCCTTCAAAATAGAAATGTATTCTTCCTTTATGCCGGCATTAAGCGTCAAATAGATGCTTTGATTCAACATTCAGTGCGTCAGCATTCGGTTAAAATAGCTGTGGTGTATACCGAAGAGATGCAAGATATTAGTTCAATTGTAGAAGAACAAATAATGAGCAATTCAAAAATCACTTTGCTTAAACATATAATTGGACAGTCCAATGACGACCACCGCCAATTAGTCTTAGAGCTAAAAAAGGCAGAAGTCGAACTGGTCTTCTATCTTGGACCGAAAAATAGTGGGCATGCTTTATTGAGCCAAGCTGCTGCTATTGAATGGACACCTAGATTGATGCTTTTGGGTGCTTTTTCAAACATCGATGTATTTTCAGTGCCAAAAGCCTTTGACAAAAACATCTTCCTCTCCTACCCTACTTGGATGACAGAATTCAGTCAATCTGGTTTGTCATTTTACAAACAATTGAGTTCTAAATATGCTCTTTCGCCTAACTATAGAAATATGCAATTTGCAGCTCTGTCATCAGCCATATTACTAACGAATAGATTGAAAGAAATCGGAAGTAGCCCCAGTCGAGAGAAACTAATTAGCAGCTTAGAACATTTATTTGAATATCAAACAGGATTAATCCCACCAGTCTCTTTTAATGTTAATCGCCGACTCGGGTCAGAAAAGGTTTTTATCACAAACGTTGACTTGCAACAAAATAAATTAATACTTGTAAATACTATTGATGGAAAAGTGATTTAGGATAATGGAACAACAATCTCCCTATATAGCCGCAATACTTTCTTTTGATCCAATAAAAGAAATACACTGCTTACCCGAAGATATTGCTTGGTTAGAAATTCGAGCAGATAAATTGCCCGGATATAACCCTGATAAGTCTAAAGGCCTATCCTATATTTATGCTCTTCGTAGCAAAGAGCATGGCGGTCAGTATAAGGGATCATCAAAAGAACGAAATCACATGTTGTTGGAAGCGACTGTTGATTACGATCTGATCGAATTAGAAGCCGATAAAGATCTTTCTAAAGAAATATTACTGGCTATTCCTCCCGAAAACAGAATGATTGCCTGGTATGGCGCGCCAAAATCTCTCGAAGAACTTCGCGAGATTCGACGCCAACTCATGGAAATTCCGGCACGTTATTATAAAATAGTTCCTGAAGCCCGTCGTTCTGGCGAAGAATTAGCACCCCTTCAATTATTGAAAGAGTCAGAGACAAAAAATCTAATAGCATATGCTTCAGGTCCTATTGGATTATGGACCCAAATTGTTGCGGCATACTTTGACAGTCCATTTGTATACGGTAATCTCGATGAAGGGTCAGAAAACTATTTTTCTATTACTCAACTGATCCAAGATTATGCTTTACCCTCCGTCCACCCTATTGAATCCTTATATGGAATTGTCGGTAATCCAGTGTTAAAATCTTTGTCTCCACGTTTACACAATAGAACATACTTACACAGCAACTTCCCAGGATTATTTATCCCTTTTCATGTGGAATCCTTTGATAATTTTTGGACGGACATTGTTCAAAATAAGGCCCTGCATACTTTAGGATTAGAGTTGAAAGGATTAACAACAGTATCTCCCTATAAAGAAGCTGCCTTATTGAAGGCAGATCTAAATCAAAATTCATTAACCGAGCTTGTCGGGTCTTGTAACATTGTTATTCATAAAGATCAACAATGGATAGCCAATACCACCGACTTTTATGGTGTAAGTACAGGTCTAAAAGAACTTGGCATTTCTATAACAGATAATAAAATTGCCGTGATTGGATGTGGAGGAGCTGGCCGAACCATCGCAGCCGGATTATTATCTGCAGGTGCTAGCATTTCTCTTGTCAATCGTGGCATTGAACGAGGAGAGAATGCGGCCAAACTATTGGGAGTAGAATTTCAGCCTTTATCAAACTTTGACCCTATGGGTTTTAAAGTTATAATTAATGCTACACCCATGGGAAAAATGCCGGTTGCCTTACCATTTGACCCTCAATTATTAGATAATGATGCCGTTGTAGTCGATATGGCCTATGGGAAGACAGAAACTCTTTTAATCAAGAAATGTATGCAGTTGGGAATACCATCTATTACCGGAAGGTTAATGCTGGTGCTGCAAGTTAGACGTCAATTTTCTCTGATGACGGGCAGAGACATGCCACTAGAATTAGCCGAGTATTTAGCAGACATAAAGAAACAAGTAGAAATTGTAGAACAATAAATATATTATTATAAGAAATGGAAACAA
>JAESST010000243.1 GCA_016763995.1 Flavobacteriales bacterium
CAAATCTTTTTGCATTTTTTTATAATCTTGTTCATTGTATGCTTCAATAAAATCCCGAACCACATCCATACGAATGTTCTTGTTTTGTGCATTCAGTTGTCCTAAACTTATTATTAGTAGTAAGACTGATCCTTTTATTACCTTCATCTTCTATTACTTTAATTATTATACGCTAGTCAAAAGTATTCGGCAATACTAGTGTGAACAAGCTAATTCAGATGAACTCTACTTTCAGAGATACAAACTGAGCATTTAAGCGATAAACATCGTTTAAGAATAATGTTAAGCGATCTTAGGCCATAATAATAGTACTGCTGAAAGGATTCAATTCTGAATGTTTCCAGCTTGAAATTCTTAATCTTCAAGCTTAGAGTTTAACTATCTTTGAAGTATTCATTCTCACATGGAAAAAAAGATACTTTCTTCTTTCATACTCGGACTATTATTACTCCAAATCCTCCTCGTTACTTCATGCGAGCAAAAGGAACAAGTAAACTCCAATACCGAAGAAATTCTCTCCAAAACTCTTTTTGATAACGATAGCGCTAAGGCTGATTTGTTAGCGCAATATATAGCGGAGACAGTAGATCAATATGATTTTAAACTAAAAAGATCTATTGAAGAAAAGGACATCGCATTTGAAAGCATTCATCGAACCATTGGAACTTACTGTGCTCCCTGTCATTATAAAGGTGGAAATGCTCCTTTTTCCTTAACAACTTATTCTTCCATAAAGAAACGAGCAAAAGCTATAAAAGATGCCCTCCTGTCGAACTTAATGCCTCCATGGAAAGCTGATAACAGCTATAATCAATACCATAATTCTCAGGCCATGCCTGATTCTTTAAAAGAACAAATTATTCATTGGATCAATCAGGGAGCTAAAGCAGAATCGACCAGTAAGAATGAAATCAACTACTCCTTACTTGAAAAGCCAACAATAGTTTTAAGTCCTAGTCTCCCTTTCACGCTTCGTTCAAATGAAGATGATTATGTCTGTAACATTATTGATCCAAAGTTTGAAATAGAAACCTATGTGGAGGCCTTTACATTTGAATCTGATAATATAGATATAATTCACCATTATACCTTGTTTGCAGATACTACGGGTAAGTATTTAGACAGCAAAAATAACTGGTCGTGCAAAAAAGACTCTATTTTTAAACACATGGATTTGATCGATACTTGGGCAAAAGGTATTCGGTTCATCAAATACGAAAAAGGATTGGCCTATCGTTTCCCGAAAGAAACCAAGTTTTTACTACAAACTCATTATTCTGGTTATGGAAACAAGGGTAAAAGCGAATCTTGTACCATGAGTTTGTATACGAGTTCTGAAAAACCTATAAACGAGGTCAAGTGGTCTGTCTTAAACAAAACCGACATTTTTATTCCTGCCAATAAGACCCAAACAGATGATATCACTTGGAAGTTAACAGAATCGGTCACCCTATTGGGAGTTGTTCCTCACATGCATTATTTAGGTCAGAAAATGGAAATATTTGCCATTTCTCCCGAGGGTAAAAAGCTACCCATTGTCTTTATTCCCGATTGGAGTTATACAGTGCAGAGTAAATACATGCTAAAAGAACCGCTTTTTATTCCCGAAGGAAGTATGATTTATACCAATGTGGTTTACGACAATACCTCCAACAATCCGGAACAACCCAACGACCCTATTAAGGATGTTATTTATGCCCAGTCTAGTTATGATGAAATGTTGGCTATTGGATTCTATTATGTCCAAAATGGACAAAATAACCTTCCCGAACCAACAGTAATCTTCATAAAATAAGATGAGATTTAACTATAGACTTACAATTAGTTATTTATCTCTCATCTTAGCATTTAGCTCTTGCGATACAAAACAAGAGCCGGAGCAAGAAATGCATATTTCTGATTCCTTTTTTAACAACGATAGTGCTCAAAATTCACTTTTAACAACATATTTGAATGAGAAACCGGATCAATATGCATTTTCAATGCCTGAGGCTGAGACTGCAATTCAATATGACTTTGATGAGGTAGCTCCTTTATTTAAGCAATATTGTATTCCTTGTCATCATTCAAGTGGAGGAGCTCCATTTTCCTTAGAAAGTTATTCAAGTATTCGTAAAAGATCTAAAGCGATAAAAGAGGCTTTGATATCTAAAATTATGCCGCCTTGGAAAGCTGATAATTTCTATAATCATTACAATAACTCTCAAGACATTCCCGATTCTTTAAGAGAAAAAATGATTCATTGGATAAATCAGGGTTGCTCTAAAAAAGACAAAAGTTGGAAAAATCATGAATTTGCTTTTCAGCCAAAAATTGATTTTAATTATTTCTTACCAAAAACACCTATTATCACAGTTAAAAATGATTCTGATGGGTTTCAGTTTACAGTTATAGATCCGCATTTCAAAGAGGACACATATGTTAATGGAATAGAGTTTATTTCTAGTAACCCTAGTATCCTCCATCACTATGGTTTAATGGCCGATACTACAGGCTTATTATTGAACGATAGCTCTTCCAAATACAATGCGAAGGTTAATTATGGTCAATTACTTTTAATTGATGCATGGGCAAAAGGCATGAAACCTTTTAAATTTCAACGAGATATTGCCTTACGATTACCAAAAAAAACAAAGTTCCTGTTAGAAACTCATTTTCATGGTTATGGTAATATTGGTAAGAAAGAGCAATGTAAAATTGCTTTTCATACTGTAAAAAAGCCCAATAGAATTGTTGAATGGAAAGTGCTTAAAAACTCCGAATTAAACATTCCTGCACATGAAGTATTAACTCAAAGTATTATTCACACCTTTGAGTCTGACATCACCATTATTGGTATTATTCCTCACACACATTACTTGGCGCAGAAAATAGAAGCTTTTGTAATTACTCCAACTAAAGAGAAAATTAACTTACTTCATATTCCTGAATGGAGTTATGTAGTGCAAAATAAATACATGTTTGAGAATGACATTAAGATTCCTAAAGGATCTACCTTCTATCTTAACACCGTTTATGATAACACAGAAAATAATCCTGAACAACCCAATAAAAAAATCAGAAATATAAAGTTTGGAAGGTCGAGCTATGATGAAATGCTAACTTGTGCTTTAATTACTTATTCAAAATAAATGATTAATCAAGCTAAAAAAATAGTTGGCCTTATCGTTTTACTCTTAGTACTAAATAGCTGCAGACAAAAAATAGAGGTCAATAAGAATAAACCTAGGCCAATGACTTGTTTGTTTTTCTTTATTCCAGATTGCCCTGCAAGTAAGGCAGTAATGACACCTTTAATGAAGTTAAAGGAAAAGTATCAAAGCCAAGGATTGGTAGTCGTAGGAATATTATCAGACCCTGAACCTAATGATTCCATTCTTCAAAAGGTGTTGAATGAAAATCACATCGATTTTGAAATTCAACTGGATACGACCCTAGAAATTGCTCAAAAAAGAAAGGCAACAACAACTCCTCAGTTCTTTTTATTAGATAGCTTAAGAAATCCCATCTATTCCGGATTATTTGACAACTACTATTACAGCTTCGGAAAACATAGAGTAAGGGTTACAAAAAACTACTTAGAAGATGCAATTATAGCTTATTTAAACGATAAAGAACCCGAAATAAAAAACACCCAGCCAATTGGTTGTAAGATCAATTTCGATCATTTAAGACTGCCTAAAACCTCTAAATAATTATAAAGTCTTACATAGATCTCACATTTTAAGGTATTCGGATGATTCTCATAGGGCAATAGATTGTTTTGTTTATTTGTCTGAATAATCTATCCTATTTCCATTTACCAAACCATTCCCAAATGTAGAATAACAATTCAAAATAATCTCTCATTTCAACAGAAGCTTATCTATCTTTATCTTCCTTAAGTAATAAAAAATGTCTGCTATTTAGCTTCCTCCATGAGATTAAACATTTTCAAACAAAAAGCAAAGAAGATAGAATCTGAAAGTACTAAAACCGACACGTTTTGCATGATGCCTTGGGTACATTTTCATGTCGCGCAAAACGGCAATGTAATTCCTTGCTGTCAAGCTCCTCCACATAAAGTACACCGCTTTGGAAATATAAATGAACAGAGTATTTCTGAGATATGGAAAGGAGAAGCCATTCAAACATTCCGAAAGAAGATGCTTGAGGGTGAAAAAGATGTGAGGTGTAAACAATGTTACATCAAAGAGGAACAAGGTTGGAAAAGTTTGAGACAAATCACTAACCATAAATTCAAGGAAGAAAGAAAAGCTGCTGAAGAATTGGGTGTAAATGCCAATGAACCTGTTTACTTCGATCTACGTTTCTCGAATGCCTGTAACCTAAAATGTAGAATTTGCGGCCCTTGGGCTAGTTCTCAGTGGTTTAAAGATGCAGTTGCTTTGGGAATGCGCCAAAAAGGAGAAAAAGCAATTACCCTTGCCATTAAGAATGAGGCCGACTTTTTTAAAGAACTCTCCCCCCTATTATCTACGGCTAAAGAATTCTATTTTGCAGGAGGAGAACCTTTAATGATGGAGCAGCATTATCAGCTATTAGATGCCTTAATTGCCTGTGGAAATACCGATGTTCAACTGACTTACAATACCAATTTCTCAAATTTTACGTTCAAAAATTACAATGTATTAGACTATTGGAAAAAATTCCCCAACATCAGTATTGCCGCCAGCTTGGATGCTGAAGGTAAAAGGGGAGAATTTCTCCGAAAAAACATCAACTGGGATAAAGTTCTTCAAAACAGAAGAACAATTATGGCTGAGTTAGGACATATCGTGTTTCAAATTTCTCCAACGGTTTGTATTTTCAATGTTGCTCACTTACCCAATTTTCATAAAAACTGGGTAGAACAGGGTTTAATCCACGTAGAAGATTTTATACCCAATGTACTCATTAACCCAAAGGAGTATCACATTAGTGCTTTGCCTCTTGAAGAACAAGTTAAACTGAAAGCCATCTATCAAACTCATATTGATTGGATGAAATCTCAACAATACAGCCATCAAGAAAAATATGAATACACCCTCGGCCAATTTGAAAGTATCTTTCAGCAATTAGGGACTCATTTTAATCCTAAATTAATTACTGAATTGACTCTTAAAACACAACAATTAGATGTGCTAAGAAAAGAAGATACCGCTGAAGTTTTTCCTGAACTTAATTCGATTTGGGAAGCGTCCAATTCTCCAAAATAGCGTTCCCAAATCGATTAGCCTTGTACTGCATCCCTTCTTCTGTCATGTGACCTAGATCGATAAATAGCTCATTTCTTTTACCTGTTAACAGCACATCTAAATCCACTAACTGATACGTACTATCTTTGGCTACCATTTCTCTCAAGATGTCATTACATTGATCTATGTGCACTACCGACTCATACAAAGCGATGGTTGAATCTGTGCTGTGAGCTTGTGTGCTTAAGATCACTTTCATCCCTCTTAATTGAGCATTCTGTATGATGCTTTGAATGTTTCTCTGAAAGGGATACAACTCTTCTGTATTGCTAAATGCTTCTGTATTGATGTAAGCTTTCTGATCGATAACCATTGCCGTTTCCAAAGCAGCCCAAGAGGGTCGTTTATTCACCACCCACTTAAGATAACGATAAAGCATGCTTGCTCTCAACAGATAGCGGTCATAAATAGTAGCTTGTTCAAAGGTTTTGTACACATGAGCATAATCGTTCCTAAAGCTTTTGGGTTCTGTATTTCTTACCAATATATCGTTCCAAGCATGATGAATAATAACAACGTCAGGTTGAAAATCAACCACATTCAACAAGAAGTTTGTTAAACTATGGGCACTTGTCCAACCGCTTAAACCGAAGTTATATACCTCAAACTTCAAGGAGTCTGTTTGCTTGTTTTCATTCAAATAACCCTCAAGCAGTTTAGGGTATCCCCTTTCCGTTGTTGAGCCACCAAGTGCTGCTACTCGCACTACATTAGCCGCTTTTTCAAACGTAAAGTCTTCGCCTCTAAATCCCAAGTTGTTGTACTTCACCCCATCCTTAACTGATGAATTTCCATTGTACTGAGTAAAGGGGTGTCCCACATAACGTTGATTAACTGGATAAGACCATTTCTTTAATTTATGCAACTCACCTTGTTCCTGATTGGATAATAGTCTTGTTAAAATAGGCCGACTTAGCAGCTCTACGCTAGTAAAGAATAAGATAAAGAAGTAGAAAAAGGCAATTTGCTCTTTGTACTTCTTTGCAAGAAAAAGCACTAAGCCCAGCAACACAAAAGCTCCTAACAAGATGAATCTCGTATCTCTTTCCCAAGCAGTTGAAGCCTCATTTAAAACACGACTTACAAAAATCAACGCAAGTACTCCGGCCCAAAGCAATAAGAAAATAATGAATGACTTGATTTTTGAACTGGACTGCATGAAAACTGAAATAGCTTATTTTATGAACCCCAAAGATAAGCGCTAAGCTTTGTATCAAAAACTCGAATGAGAAATTTTGGATGATACCTTTATTTAAATATTTCAATACTAAAACAACGTCCAATCTAAAGATTCATAAGTAAAAGAATTACTCATTTCTGCTCTATGGTTTGTTCTTATTCTATCCGAATGTGTAATATCTTCAATAGTTCCAAATGCCTCAGCAGGATTGAATTTAGCGCAAACCGACTTACGTTTTTTACTAAGTATTTTTGAAACCGAATTTGGAGTTGTGCAACCATTGGTATAGTATTTTCCTATTACTTCTGCTATTATTGCAACTGGTGGTTTTCTTCGCACGTAATTACCATTAACTTCTTTAAAAAAAATCGTTTTTGCCCAAATTTTTCTAGTCCCTAAAAACAAATTCCAACTGGTTCTTTGCCCATTTTCGCGTTTTATAGCATAATTTTCATTTTGATATGCAAAGTAAATTTTCGATGAACTTTTACTGACAGCGTTGTTATTACAGTTTGCTAATGGTCTCGAAATTACAATGTTTTTAGTTCCAGTAATAACTGAGGAACATTCACTACACCTCTGATCTATCATCGCATTAGTTAACTAATGCGATGATAGATCAGAGGTGTAGTGAATGTTCCTCAGTTATTA
>JAESST010000015.1 GCA_016763995.1 Flavobacteriales bacterium
AATTTCAAAAAATAAAGGTAATGCTTTCGAATTTCTTTTCCGATAAAATAAATAATTCACTTCTCTTTCTTTTGATTGAGAGAAAAGCTTTTCTTTGTTTTTAGATATGAAGAAGTTTTTAGCTATTACAAATGCTGAATTAACGAATAGAAATTATTGGGTAGTTCTACTATCGTTAGGTTTAATCTTATTTCTCTACTATGGGGAAACAATACAAAATGGATACAACCTAGACGATGAAATCATTTACACGGACAATCTCAAAACGATTAATGGATTAGAAAATGTAAGAGAAATATTTACAAAGAATTCATTTGAGTTTGAGGATTTTAAATTCGGATATCGTCCAATAGTCTTACTGAGTTTTGCGATTGAGAACCATTTTTTTGGATTAAATGCTAAAGCGAGTCATGTAATTAACCTGTTGCTATACTTGCTTTCTACTTATCTATTTTTTCGGGTGATTACTTCATTATTTCCTCAAGAGAAAGCAAAGCTCTCTTATTTTACGGTTTTCCTCTTCTTAATATTACCAATACATTCAGAAGTCGTTAATAACGTGAAGTGTCGAGATGAATTATTGATGCTCATATTTGGCCTATTGGCAACTTACTATTGGATAAAAGGAACTGAAAAACCCTATAAATTCATACTATCAATTTTGTTTTTATATGTAAGTATCTTATCCAAAAAATCAGCCTTTATCTTTTTGGGAATCATTCCACTAGTGAGTTACTTTTCAGTAGAGGGGAATTGGAAAAAAGCATTAAAAACATTCCTAATGATGATAATTCCTGTTATTCTTTTCAGATTAACAATGCGTATTATTAAAAAAGGAAAAGGCTCCCGTGTATATAGTGCGTTCGAAAACCCACTTTATGAATCGGAAATGCTTTTTAATAAGACGGTAATGATACTAGAATCTACCTGGTTTTATCTAAAAAACATGTTGTTTCCAACTCAATTCGTTTCTTACTACGGACTAAATACCGTCGAGATAAATGAATTCGGATTGGGTTCTATCTTGGCAATTTTATTCATTTTGTTATTAAGCTATATTGCACTTAGAGGTTTGAAGTCAAAGAAAATATATGCATTCGGAGTCTTTATCATCTTGGGAGGAATTTTTCCTTTTATCAACCTTGTTATGCCGATGGTTGGAGTAGTTGCCGAACGATTTGTGACGATTGCTTCATTGGGCCTTTGTTTATTTGTAGTATTTGGAGTGAAGGAGTTATTGTTGAGGCAAAACAAACGAAAATGGGAAAATTATGCTTTTGCTGGACTGATGATTTATGCAATAGCTTACCTACCGGCTATAAAAGCTAGAAATGGGGAGTGGAATACAGAATTAAAATTATTAGAAGCTGACGTAGTCAAAGAACCAGATAGCTTTCAAATCAACTACATGTTGGCAAGTAAATATTTCTTTCAATTACCTGAAGTGAAAGATGCTGGAAGAAGAACTGTTCTAGCTAAGAAGTCGTTAGACTTGTATAATAAAACTCTTGAAATAATTCCAACTAGAGAAGTCTACAATGAAAGAGGAACATTGTTTTATAAGGTTTATGGAAATGATAAAGAAGCGGAAAAAAGTTACTTAAAGGCATTAGAATTAGACCATAATTATAAGACAGTGTATTATAATTTAGGATTGATGTACCACGATAAGGGACAAACTAAAAAGTCAATTAAGAATTTAATAGAATTGGTGAAAAGAGACAAAGACCAGTTGAAGGCATATTATCTATTAACTAAGCAACTATCTCAAATTAAGAAATACCAAGAGGCATTAAAATGGGCAAATTATAGTTTAAAGCATAATCCGAATAACGCGGAATTAACAATTAATAAAGCCAATGTTTTTTATAGTGCAGGAGATCTTAACAATGCGTCAATATTCTATAATAAAGTGTTAAGAGATCTTGACCCGAATGATGTTACCGCTAAAGAAATGCTAAAGAGAATGAAGGCTCAGTCTCCAAAATAAACTGTTACTTTTTAAGGAATAAGGGCCTTTTATCAGACTCTAAAATTGAATATTCAAAATTATCGGACCATCCCGTTTTTAGAGGAAGAATTTGTCTGCCTCGTCCTTCTCGTATCATACCAACTTTCTCGAGAACTTTAACTGATGCGATATTGTCAACCGCACAGCCTGCTTGGATCCGATGAAGTTTTAACTCATTAAAGCCGAAATCTAGAACTAAATTTAAAGCTTCAGTAGTGTATCCTTTCCCCCAAAAGGCAACATCGGTTTTAAACCAAACTTCTCCTCTTTGGTACTGATTTCTTGATGTTTTAAAACCAAAAAGGCCAATAAAACTTTGATCATTATTTAGTTCAACAGCAAAGGTATAGTTCCTAATTTCTTCCTGTTTATTTTCCATAATCCAAGGAAGAATGATTTTTTTTGTTTCATCAAGATCTTTAGGAATTCCTAGGGCATTGAATCGATCTGTTTCAGGAATAGAATGTAATTGATGAATGACTTCTAAATCGTTTTCTTGAATTAATCGTAAGCTTAATCTATCTGAAAATAACTGGAGTTGCTGCATTTTTCTAGTATTTGTTAACTGATTAATAACCTTTGGTATAGGCTCCTGACTTAATGTGCATGATTTCAGTTGGGAGTAGATTTTTGTGCCCGTTTCTTAGAACTTGTATCTCATCGGACTGTTTTGAAATAATAAATTCTATTTCTTCTGCAGTGTTTTTTGGACCTAGCATAAATCTTACAAAACCAGATATTTCAAAATTTCCAGTTTGTTTTACGTATAATTTTACTCTAGAGGTCAAATTTCCTATATCCTTAGTTATACTATTAACTTCTTTTATTGAATTACTTGTTTCTAAAGATATACTATCCATATGAAGTGAATTGTTATCTTCAATAGAAATCTTCAATCGCTCAGCAGCATCGTCTTTCAATAATGGTGATGCAATGAAAAAACCACTGTCTAGTTCAATAGAAACATATAAATAATATTCACCTTTCTTCGATTTGCTAATTTCAAATGAAACATCATATGGTTCATTTATTGAAACTAAAAGATCTACTATATCTTGTTCATGAATAAGCACATTATCTTCAGTAGTATTTACTGATTTTGATTCTTTTGTAGAGCAAGCCATCATTAAGACAGGAAATAATAAGCAAAGGAGTTTATTCATCGTCTAAACTAAGTTAAGTATACATTGACTGAACTTAGGTAAAGATATGGCTTAGTACTAATTCATTTAGGTGTTTTTGTGAAACATTAAGAGTATGCTTTTGTGATTTTAAGAAAGAGGTAAAATGCCGTTTCTAAATCTGATTAATTTCTTTTACGGATGCCTTAATGGTCATTAGCATAAATTCCTCGAATAGCTTATTGTTCTTATAATCAATCTGTACTTTCTTATTTTCGGTGAATTTCTCTATTGAAGTTCTAATAACTTTAAGTAGAACCAAATACTTGGATAGCTTTGGATTCTTTGCAAGAGCAGCCGAACTCTTCAATACCTGAAGAGGAACAATCTCTTTATTTGTCCTATTAAAAGAAATAAGATAGATTCCTATGGTTAGCTTGGCTATTCCATCGGGAATTGGGGTCTTGTTTATATTACCCGTAACAATACTTTGAAGCAATTGAGCAGCCTCAAGCTCATCATCTTTCAGAAAATCAGAATTTTTATTGGAAAGGAACTTTAAGAAATTCATTCAGGTTTATTTCAAAGTCAACAATACTACATTTTCAACATGGTGTGTATGTGGAAACATATCTACAGGCTGAACTTTTGATACTTTATATTTTTCATCTAACAATTGTAAATCTCTTGCTTGTGTCGCAGGATTACAACTTACGTAAACAATTCTATTTGCTTCAAGAGCTAATAGTTGTTCAATAACGTCCGTATGCATTCCTGCTCTTGGTGGGTCAGTAATGATAACATCAGGTTTTCCATTTTCTTGAATAAAGCTTTCATTGAAAATATCCTTCATGTCTCCAGCATAAAAAACAGTATTGTCGATCTTATTAAGAGAGGAGTTAACGTGAGCGTCTTCTATAGCTTCAGGTACATATTCTACCCCTACAACTTTCTTCGCTTTTCCAGCAACGA
>JAESST010000016.1 GCA_016763995.1 Flavobacteriales bacterium
GACGGTAGTACCTAAGCTTAGCTCCTGTCAATAGATGCTTAACTCCCTAAGACCCTGTTTGAATACTTAGAAGATGGTCATCAATGTGTTATCGGCGAATCAGACACGATAAAATTATCGTAATACTGGTGTTGTGTGCCATGCTCGCGGTTCCTCGGATCGCTGGGGTTACCGCCATAGTAGCTAAGCAGCCATATACCATCGATACGACGATTCGCATTGCTTACCCGATTGCCTGGATAACTTAAGTCTGCGCGCCAGCGATGTAACTGATCGGACATTAATACACCATCTATCCAGATCATTAATTTACCGTCCCGTTGGTTAACCGTGTTCGACTTCATGTACTGCCCAATCTTTACCCACCGGCCCTGGGGCATATTATATTGGCCTACTACCGCCTCTGAGGTGGGGTCAATCGTACTGAGCCAATCATGCCGCTGTACTCTGTCTTTGTCATAAAAATGGCCACCCATTGCAGCGTTACCCCGACCAAACGCATCATGTCTATTGATCTGCATCAATGCAGTAAATGCAGTAAGCGTTTCGGGAGCGGGAATTACCCCGAATGAATGAGATGCCTCAAGTTGCGTGCCATTGATCAAGCCAGGCAGCTTCAATTGGTGTGGCTCGTGCCAGTCATTGGCAACATAAATATCATAAGCAAGATAATACTCATCAGCAGGTGGCAAATCTGCACGCCAGCGCATACCACCTTCTCTTCGAGTGCTACCGCCGCCGACACCGGCGTGGTGTACCACCCTCATCACGTTACCGCGGCCCGAATTGGCAGGGTCGGCCACAATATCAACGGCGTCATTATCCGGCCCAGAAACACTGTCCCTATAGCCCTGCGTGCCAACACGAAAATCCGATCGTAAATCTGATTCCCTGTAGGATCCTCTAGCTAAGTTCTCAAAATTAACCTGCAAGACAGGGGTTCCTGAGGATGCTCCGGCATCACTCGCCCCCACTAAGCTAACGGTACGCGTTCCGACCATATCTCCACTTACACTGAGCAATCCGCTGGCGTTACCTGGCACGACAGGAACAAAGACTATTTCTAGGGTACAGCTCCCCGCGCTTGGCACAAAACCATTGCAACTATTTGCTTGGATAAAGCCATCTGACGGTGTAATACTAGAGATTGTCAGCGGCGCGGAACCAATGTTTGTAAGTGTTAATAAAATGGGGTCACTAGCCTCACCCAAAGTAACATTACCAAAGTTAATGTTACTGGCTGAAAATGAAATAGCAGGTTTAGGCGTTCCTGTATTGATATTAGTGGATCCGCCATCATTGAGCGATATCACCGGCGCCGATAAGCGTGGAGACAATGAAGCAACCGAATTCGTAATGACACCTGTGTACTGACGGTCCGCCTCAAGAGTTTCACCAATATCTTTAATTTTAATTTGAGTACCTGGAACATACAAGTTTTCAACATTTGCAGGGATGGCAGATAGGTCTAGCCCGCTGTCACCATCAATTATCCCGTCGTTAAAAAGATCGTCGGCAAGCTTTATTACTACATCTGCTGTGGATAGCGTATTGCCCGATACATTCTTAAGTTCCAGGATAATGGCGGCGAGCGCCTCAATCGCCGCGCGATGTTGGAGGATGGCTTGTTGCTGTGCCTGGCTATTCATGCTGGCACTTAATACAGCTGGCGTCGTAAGAAAATTAACATTTGTTGATGTACCAAAGCCTAAAGCAGTGCCAACGTCGGTTATGGCGGAAGCAAAGTTGCTCTGAAAAGCGACATTGGAAGCGCCGCTAGTCGAGTTTAATTTTGCCATTTCATGCGCAATGGTTGTGTAGGGCGTAGCAAAAATTGGATTTCCGGCTAATGCATCCTCAATAGTAAAAATGCTTGTTAAGTTTGTAATTACAGGGGCTCGGCTGCTATTAAGATCAATACCACTTGTTCCGTCTACAACCAATACCAGGGGGTTAGTGATGTTGGTCGGTATTTCTAATGCAGCGGATCTGCCAACGGAATCAGTGACCCCTGTCGCGACTGGGCGCGCTGGATCATAAGACAAAGAGCGCGTAATATCTAACTCATATATAGAAACTGTCGTATTGGCAAGAATGCCTTTAACCCCCGAGCCAAGAACGGTAACAGTCGCCGCTTGAGGTGTTTCGTTGCTGTTACTAGCACCGCCACCGCCACCACCACCGCCACATGATGTGATACCAAACGAAACCAGAAGAACAATGATTAAGGAAAATAAACGCAAACCCATTTCGGTCACCGTGGAGTGAAGTGAATATGGGTTGCATTCTGTCTCTATAATTGATCAAGGTTGGTGATTGAGTTGGCAATTCAGAAAGACATCCTTCTCTAGGATCGAAAAATGCGAATTAGCACACAGTTGGAGTAATCAAGCGATAAGGTTTTAATTTGTCTGCGCGGTCACACTTAAGCAGAACAACACTAAGCGAAATATTTCAAAAACTATAATAATAGTCTCAAAGCCATACCGATTGAATTCCAAGTAAACTCTTTGTAGGATGGATAACCGGCCTTATTAAACTAAGGCAAAAATTTAGTGATTATGAAACTCAAGATTTGGCCTGACGGGTCGTGATGTAATTATTGGCCAATCAGGTCAACCTCCCATATGACATGCCAAACTTACGAGCAAGAAACATGAAAACTCTCTGTAATCTAGTCTGGCAAACCCTTGCTGTTTATCGCCATTATTGATTTCGTTAAAAAAATGCTTTTTCACTCATTATTTCAGCAGTGCTAAATAGCTGCCTCAGCTCTTTCTTACTTAATAAGTAAAAATCTGGGTATGTTTTTTTACCCAGAAAATATTAGATGTTAGCAGTGCCGGCAGCAAAAGCCATCCAGGCAGTCAACTATGGCTCTCTATAATAAAATGTTTATAGGGCGTTTGAACATAATATTGCTTACCTAGCCGCTTAATTTTATCAGCGAACGCTCCTTGCCTCTTAAGAGCTAGCATCTTAAATTTTTTTCCAGACTAAATACTCCAGATTATATTTTTCGGTGCTGTAACATGCTCAATGACTGACGAACAATAAACAATATCAAAAAATCCATCGTCAAACGGTAGGCGCCCTGACTCATCAACAACCACTGGTGTAAACCCGTATCGTAGCGCTCCCTTGTTCACCAAAATTCGATCTATATCTGCTATATAGACATTACCTGGAGAAATAGATTTACCCTTAAGCACAAAGTTAATATTACTACCCCCCCCCTCAGAGCCCAAGCCTAAAATTCTTGTATTTTTATCTATATGGAATTTATCACGAAATATTGATGCACGCTTCCCCCCTAGCAAGCGTAGAAAATTGCTTAACTAGCCTACTGATCATGCTACTACACTCCAGACCCAACGCTTTCCAAATATAACACCCAAATAAATAACATTAGTATAGTTAATATTTGTTAGGGGTTTACCAACCAAAAAGTGCACCATAAGAATCTTACAAGGCTACAGAAAAACCATAGAGCAAAACGCAAACCTTACAGTTTTCGTAGCCCCACAGCTAATCGTAGAGAGAAAACTCTTCACGTATTTTTACGCTCACACGAGAACCGCGATATATAAGTCTAATAATCTTTCGCTTAAACCCAATATTGTTAATGAGGATACTACGATTTTCACCTGTGTTAATCTTATAAATTGCTGGTTTAAATGGAAATGGCTTTAGTGGGGTGTTCCTCTCTTCAAACAAGCCTTTAAAGAAAGTATGCGTAGCCAGTACTGGGTATTTTTTATTGTCATAGTCTTTGATACTCTGTGGTAAATCCTCTACCGGACAATACATAACGGCACACGTACCGCATAAATTGTAAAATTTTGGAGCAAAGGTGATCCTCTTCGTTTTCTCATCATATTCGTACCCTGTATTTGCAAAGTAAC
>JAESST010000244.1 GCA_016763995.1 Flavobacteriales bacterium
AAAGAATGCTTTGATTGATCAATGGTAAATGACTCCTTTATACCATTGTAATATTTTTGATCGCAAAAATCATATCTAGTTTCTTGCTCTACTAAGTTTAATAAGTTAGGCGCATCTCCGTAAACTTTATTGGTACTCATGTGAACAAATGGAGATCCTATACAGTGTTGTCTTGCGGCTTCTAGTAAATTTAAAGTACCTACGGCATTCACATCAAAATCGTCAAAAGGACGGCTTGCTGCAAGATCATGACTGGGTTGAGCTGCTGTGTGACAAATATAGTCAGGCTTCACCCTCTTCATTAATTCATATACTCCTTCTCTATTTCTAATGTCTAGTTCTACATGTTGAAAGTTATTGCAGTTATCTATCAACTGCTGCTGTACCCAACGTGTAGTGCCTTTTTCTCCAAAGAAATCAGCGCGCATGTCATTGTCAACCCCAATTATTTTCCATCCCAAACGATCGAAATATCGTACTACCTCAGAACCGATTAATCCTGAAGATCCTGTTACTAAAAGTGTTTTCAATGTAAAGTTCTTTTTTGTTTTATAATTCTAATACAAGTCCAAATTTATTGTATTAATACGTTCTATTCTTCTATTTGGATCAATTCTTCATTTTCATTCTCAACCTGAAGAACTTCGCTTGTAGAGCAAATACTTAATAAGATCCAAAACAAAGCGCTGTTAAAACTTTCTGAAGTTATTCCAAAAATCACTACTATAGTCAGTATAAGAAGTGAGTATTGATAGTAGGTTTTCTGATCAATATCAATTGCGGATCGAACTTGATACAAAATTTTCCTGCCGGTTAATGCTAAAAATAGAATGTAAAAAATTAAACCAGGAAGTCCATAAATAACTAGAATTGCTAAATAATCACTGTGCGGAGAAAAGAAATAGTCGCGCTCTACCATTCGTCTTATTTGACTATTATTCTCCTCTTTATAGAATTCCTTAAAACGTCCCTTAAATTGTCCAACTCCCAAACCTAAAAAGTTACTTGCATTCGCTGCTCTTATGGTTCCTTTCCAAATTGGGATTCTAACATCTTCAGTGTTTGCTTTGTTCTTTAATCTTCTTACTAAAATTAAAGAGCTCGAATTATTATAGGTACTTAAGCTATCAATCTGGAAAAAGGTAAATAGTCCAATGAAAATTAAGAAAATAGCCCATTTCTGCTTCTTCGAAAAGAAAAGAAACATGATTAGAAAACATACTGACAATAGAACGAATCCTGTTCTACTACCTGTAATGGTAAAAACATATCCCAAGAAAAATACCAAAATAGTCCATAGAATTTTTCTAAACGTTCCTTTAAATTCTGAACGTCTCATAATTAATAAGACAATTGCAATAACCAAACTCAAAGCCAAGTAATTGGGGTTATCCATAAAGCCACCTTGTCTTCTTATATGAAAGAGAAAATAATAACTATAGAATACGTAGATAGAATTTAGAACAATCCCAACTGTTAAGTATTTCAGAATCGTAAATACTTTCTTAACATTCAAGTTAATATGCCTTATCACAATAAAAATAGCAAGATATAATCCCATTTGAAACAAATCATTAAGGAGATAGCCCAAATAGAACTTAGCAGTTAACATTCTAAAAAGAGTAATTATCAATCCGTAAACAAATAAGAGGTATAGAAAGATATCTTCCTTAATCTCTTTATTAGAATTCCACCTAAAAAACAGTTTTAATCCGAATGATAAGATAATTAGAATTGCAACTATTCGATAGGGTTTCAGTATAGTATCTATGCTAAAAAAGACTTTCAATACCCGTTCAAAAGGAATAAAAAAAGCATAGAGACATACTAATTTATGAATCAAGTTGTCGAAGTTCACATTGATCCTAGCTTTCATCTATCTTACTTGATTTAAGACTGAAGTAAGCGATTCTATTACTCTTTTTGTAGAGTTGCCATCGTCTTTATAGCATTCTTTTAGAAGAGCATTTCTTCTTTTTAAAAGATCATGATCTGGTCTCTCTATATAAGACAGGATTTTTGATTTTAACTCCGAATAAGAATGAACAGGAACAGCACCACCTTCTTCTATCAGCTTTTTTAAATGAGGGTAGTCGATTAGGCGTCGGGCTGAATTCCAATAGGGAATCTGAGCTTCTCCATCAAACGAGGTTAATAAGACAGGCTTATTGTGCATTAACGCATCTATAGAAACGGTTGATCCTGAATTGAGACACATTGTACAACCTGCTATTAATTCTGACAGTTGAGGCATGTCTGTTTTCTTCATACTCCATCTTATTTTACTTTGCGACAAACTTGGATATGATACTGCGACCTTCTCACTTGTTAGACGATCTAATCGTTTTAACCAAGAATTATCTGCCATGTATGTTTGTACATTTTGCGGATGAGGCCGTACAATTAATTGCATTTTTTCACCAAAAACTCCTTGTTCCACCGCTGCACTTAACCATTCTACAATATCAATCTCTTTGGGTGCGAATCGAGGAGAACTCATTGCAATAAACAAATATGGGAGCTCTTTTGACAAACCTAATTCAGTGATTAGTTTTCCTGTAATGCCTTGCTCTCTTATTCTCACATGCTCGTCAAAATGCGGTACTCCACAAATTGAAATCTGCTCATCTCCTATGTTATAGAATTCTTTTAGCTCATCTGACATGATATTACCCCAAGCGATATAATTATCGGCAACGGCAGGAAAAATGCCCTTACAAGTAATGTTATCCCAACTTAAGAGGTGTAAGAGGGTTGCAATGTTATTCTCTTTCGCTTCGTGAATTATTTTCGCTTCAATAATACTAACAGGATATGTTGCCACCAACAGTTTAGGCTGAAGTTCTTTTAAAATTGCAACTGCCTCTTCTGACTTTAAGTGTTTCTTCTCTCCTTTCAAGAAGCTCTTACGGATAATTGGAAATAGCTTATTCAGCAAATAAACCCCATAATACACCAAAGGGCGAATCCTTTTCCAAGGATGTTTGGATTTACTGTAGAACAAACTGTTGTAGAATTTTTCTTTGAGTGCTGTATTCTTGCTCAAATCTTCTAAAAAATACATCCGTTTGTGAAGGTAATCATCATCCCAAATACTAGCTTTGGTTTTCCACTCCACCAATTTTATATTCGCATTATTCTCTGCTAAAGCCAAAAGGTTTTCATCAGTAGCATCCGGACTTATCAAGGCTACGGAATATCCTTGTTGCGTTAGTTTCGTAATAAGATTGGTTTGTAACAACATTCTTGCTGCAAAACCATGTGAAATAACATAACAGAAATCAACTCCCATGATCTGATATATATTGCTCAGCTAAAGCCCAATCTTCTTCGGTATCTATGTTAATTAAGGGTTTACCATTATTTTCAAGGTAAGTAATTCTCTCTCCGTAAAGCGATATATTTTCTAACAATACTTCTGATTTCGTGATATAAATGGCACCATCTCTATAGAATGCTTTTGGCAATTCTTGTCGCCTGGAAATAATTTTGTCTTCTCCGTTTGCCAATGTTAGATACTGCTTGTTCTTTCCTTGAATAAACGCCCAATTAGGATTGAATTGATGTGGTATTTCTTGAACAGAAATTAAACTATCGGCATCTGTAGATACAAATTGTTGAATTGCCAACTCAATAGAGCCTGCTTTTCTGAACGGTACTGTTGGTTGTAACAAACATACTGCATCAAAATTCTCTCCTTTCTCCTTAAAGTATTGCAATGCATGAAGAATGGTATCAATCGTCGGGGATTCATCTTGTGCCAATTCAAGAGGACGCATAAATGGAACATCAGCCCCCAAGTCCTTACTTTTTGTGGCAATCTCTTCATCTTCTGTAGAAACAACTACCCTATCTAAAAGGGAACTACTTAGTGCTTGTTCTATTGTATAAGCAATCAATGGAATTCCATTTAATGGCTTAAGATTTTTTCGAACTACTCCTTTTGAGCCTCCTCTTGCTGGTATTAATCCTAGAATTCGCATACTAATAACTTAACTTTTTAGTAGTCGTTAAGTCTATTTGTGCAATAACATCTGCTATTTTAACTCCTGCATTTCCTTCTCCATATAAAGTAGATGTTGAATATGGGCCATGTTCTAATTGCTTATAAATTGCTTCTTCAATTTCCTGATGAACATAATCTACATCCATAACATTGGGGCCTCTTTCTCTTCCTCCTTGTCTTGAGCCAATATTCACCGTAGGAACACCTAGAAAAGAACATTCTCTAATGCCTACACTAGAGTTCCCCACAATACACTTGCTATTTTTTAGCAAAACTAAAAAATCTACTGGTTCCATATTTTTAAAGAAATGGATGTTTTCAAGCTCATTCAGTTCTCTTTCTATTCTGATTCCTTTGGAAATACCATCGGTTCCAACATCCATGTTAGGCCAAAACCAAAAAGTTGGCATTCCAATAGTTGAAATTGCTTGTAAAGTTTCCTCAATATGTTGTTGCGACTGCTCATACTCGGAAGCAACAGAGTGTTGCATGACCACCAAATATCCTTCTGAGTAATCAGGAGAGCTTCCTACTCCTCCGTATTTCTTATAAATATCAAAGCTTTTTTGTATTGATTCGCTCTCATTCACTTCATCAGCAATGTCAATGGACGGACAACCTGTTATACAAACTCGATCGGCTTGTTCTCCTAGTTTCAAGACTCGTTCTTTCGCTAATTCGGTTGAAACGAGATGCAGGTCTGCCAACTTAGTAATGGAATGCCTTACTTTTTCATCTATGTTTCCGGTTACCTCTCCTCCTTGTATGTGAATCAAAGGAATATTCATATAAGAAGCGGCTATTGCTGTTGCCATAGTTTCATAGCGATCTGCAATAGTAACTACATAATCTGGTTTTTCATTATTGAAAACATTTGATAGTTCAATAATTCCGAGTCCTGTTGTTTTCGCTTGTCCAATTAAGTTGTTTCCGCTTTCTAATGCATTGTAAACTTTTGCTCCAATGGTAAATCCATCGCTTTCTATTACCTCAGCGGCTGAACCAAATTTATTCAATAAGGCAGAGCTTGAAACCACTAAAAACAAATCCAAATCACTGTGTTCATTTATTGCTGTTAAGGCCGATCTAAATCGACTATAACTGGCTCTAGCTGTAATGACAACACATACTTTCTTTCTACTCATTCCCTCCAATTAAATCGCTTAAATTTAAAAAACTATAGGCTTCTTTCTCCTCTTGAAGCTGCATGCCAATCACCTTGTTAAAATCTCTGGCGGCAATTCCTTTTCCGCTTGGTTTTTTCGCTTCTAAATCTGCCTTCGTTAGGCAATGTCCTTTAGCTAGCTTTTTATTCACCGCTAAGGATTTCTCAAAAATATTTTTCAACTCAACATAAGGAGTCAAATCATTCTTATTGACCGGATTGTTTACAGCTGTTTCAATAAATCGAACTCCTTTCACTAGCTCTGAAACTTCATCGATGCTTAGCGATGATTTTGCATCAGGGCCAAACATTCTTTGATCAAATACTACGTGAAATTCTAATACCTCAGCTCCTAATGTAGCAGCAGCAATACAGGGATAAATCAGTCCAGAATGATCTGAAAAGCCAATCTTCAACTCTTTGAATTTAGATTTCAATTCAGTGATTACATTCAATCCTACATTCTCTGCAGAAGTGGGATATGCTGTTGTGCATTGTAGTATTGTTAACTCATTTCCAAAAGGTTTTAGAAAGTCAACAGTAGCTTGTAATTCATCATAAGAGCTCATTCCTGATGATAGAATGATTGGCTTTCCTGTTTTGGCAATCTCTTCTAACATTAAAAGGTTAGAAGTTTCACCTGAGCCAATTTTATATCGTTTTACTCCCAATTCTTCCAACAGGTCAACTGCAGCAATTGAAAAGGGAGATGAAATAAATTCCAAACCAACTTCCTCGCAATGCATCTTAATTTCTATCCATTGCTGCTTGCTAAAAGACATTCTTTTCCAATAGTCAAACCTCGTTTTATCCTCGTAAGAAAACTTTACCCGAAAAGGCTCGTCCAAACTGCTTTCAGCTTCTGCTATGTGCGTCTGAAATTTAATTGCGTCTACTCCTGTTTTGCTAACTGCATCAATATAAGAATGAAGAATCCCAAGACTTCCATCATGAGCCTGCCCTACTTCTGCTATCAAAAATCGCTTCGACATCTTAGCTTTCTTTTAGGTAATAATCAGATCCATAATTTGAAACATAGCCTTTATATGCACTTCCATTTTTTCGAATTTTAATATCATTCACCACAATAAATGGATTCACTAACTCTCCATTCTGATATTGCTCTTCTAAATAATGAATAGAACTCCTCAAGGTATACTTGTTTCTGACAATATAGAGTGTATTGGTAATGAATTCACGTAATAAAAGGGCATCAGACACAACACCAATCGGTGGTGAATCCATAATAATATAATCGAATTCTTTTTTCAGTTCTTCAATTAATTGCTTCATCTTTTCCGACATAATCATCTCTGTCGGATTTGGTGGTATAGGACCACTACTAATAAAGTAGCAATACTCATTGTTTTCTGTTTTATGGAGTATTTCTTTTAATGTATTGTTTCCTGTCAAATAACTCGTTACACCTTTCTCATTTCCCAATCCCATGTACTTAGCTAGTTTAGGCTTTCGTAGATCCATGTCAATAATAACTACTTTCTTTTCAGAAAAAGAAATCGTCAAGCCCAAATTAATCGCTGTTACAGACTTACCTTCACCTGTCGAGGAAGAAGTAATCGCCAAAATTTGCTGTTTCTTCTCTAAGTTAGTATAATTCAAATTTGTTCGTAACAATTTGAACATCTCTGCTTGCATAGTTCTCCCTTTCTGATCAAGGAACTTCTTTTCTTTTGACGTGTTTCTAGAAATTCTTCCAATAATTGGAACTCCAGTTATCCTCGTAATTGCATCCTCAGAATCTACCTTTCTTTCCAATAAAATTTTAAGCAAAATAAAGATGAGAGGCAGAAAGGCTCCAAGCAATATACTTGCTACTAGTGTTAGTTTCTTTTGAGGAAATATAGGACTCCTTGCTCTTAATGCGCTTTCTATAATTCTTGTATTTGCAGTTGTAATTGCATTAGACAACTCAGTTTCTTCCCGTTTCTGTAACAAGAAAAGAAATAAGTTTTCTTTTATCGCTTGCATTCTCAGTTTCTCTAGCAAGCGTTTTTCTACACTCGGTATTTTCGTTAAATTTCTCTTTAATTTAGATATTTCGTCTCTTGTTTTTTTGGTAGGAATTTGTAGGTCCTTTTTAACTATTGCTAATGTCCGGAAAATTAATTTCTTTAAATCTTTCAATCTTAAATCGAGATTTTCAATTCTATCATTTGTCAACGAAACAATCTTCAACAATCTTTTCCTTTTTAAAAAGAGGCTGTTATATTCATCAATTAATCCACCAAGTGAGGAGTTCGTATTTGAAATATTCGTAGGAATCAAATCGTTTTTATTGTTCTTTAAATTCTCTTCTAAAGAACTTAGCACATCTTTCTCAACCTCATAAGAGGATAATTTCCCAAGAGAAGACCTTAACTCTTCTAAGTTATAATCCAAACTTGCTTCTGCTGTTTGAGAGATGATATCATTTTCACTTTTAAAGCGCTCTATGTCACTCTCAATACTGTTCAATTCCGTTGTAAGGCTCTTGATTCTTTTATCAATAAACTCTATTGTATTTTTAAACACAAGGGTATTCTCAAACACTTGGTCTTCATTGTATACCTCAATTAGAGTATTAACAAAATCTCTCGCTTTTTTAGGCGATGGGTCAATTAATTTCAGCTCTAAAATTCCGGAAGCACCTTGCTTTCCTATTACCTCAATCGTCACTTTATTTTTAAAGCTATTTGCCACATCTTGAGGATCAGACACCTTTATTTGATAAATTCCTGCAAAAACTTTTTCTTCAGGAATCAAAGAAAGTTGAAAGTCACCGTATTCATTCGAAAATTTCTCTCCGAAAGAATAGAGATTCTCGCCCTCTAAATCAGGCTCTACTCTAAATTCAAATTTCTTATTATAATCAACCTTAATATAAAAGTTAAACTGACGCTTACCTGATGGAATGGTAAAACGCTCTAGCTTGAACGGAGCCATTCCATACAAATCAGTACTCTTTACCAATCCTTTACGAAAGATGGTAACATGTGCATTCAATTTCTCTACTACCCGAGTAATCACTGGGCGAGATCTAAGAATCTGAATTTCGTTATCCATATCCTTACCGCTGGCCTTAATTCCTAAACCTTCCGTTAAGATGCTTGCTTCAGACAATCCTCCGCTATTTCCTACATCTTTGATTAAAAGCTTGGCTTTACTAGAATATTCAGGTACAGTATACCTCAGATATAGTTGTCCCGCTGGAATAAAAATTGCCAAACCTATGACAAAAATCCACCAATCGGATACTATTTTTTGTAACCAAAAATTGATATCAATTTTTAAATCCGGCGTCTTATTTCTATTTACTGTGTTCTTTTTCTCTTGCAATTTATCTTCTTTAATACGTCAGCTACTCTATTCCTTTTTTCTGTTTCTAGGCATTCGTCATTAACAGTAAAATTAAGTAGCATTACTGACGAAACTACGAAATTATTGACTTTCCAGTTTCAAGCTTTCCTTGAATTACGGGTAATAATAAGTGTTATTATAATCTAATCCATGTCTCAGGCACTAATGCACTTGTATCATACTCTCCTTCATTAAACCAGCTTTTCGGTGCAATCACCTTTTTATCCTCATTTTCGTTTAACCAAACTGCCCACCAAGCAAATGAGCTGTTGGGAATAATAAAATGTTTACACGCGATCATCAGTTGCAGATAATTCCCAAATTTTTCTCCTTTTAAGTTGTGTTGAACGAATTCAGTAGGGAAATCAAAAATCAAATTTTCTTCACACCATTTCATATCGTCGGAAAAGACGAAAAAATGAGGATCGTTCACCATCTCGGCCATCTTTTTCGCTGCATTCAAAAAGTACTTCAGATTGGTTGCATTCAGCGTTGGATTTGTTAAAAAATCAGTTCTTCGTACGTTGAGGCAAATGGAATTCGTTTCAGTTATTTTTTGATGAATCCTTAAGGACTCCCTCAACAAAGGACTTTTAAAACAAAAATCCTCTTTCAGTTCTTCCTTGACATCTTCGAAGTATTGGGCACTTTGCCACCATCCATCATATACAGCATTATCAGATGGACTAGCAAGCAATGTTGTATCTGTATGAAACTGTTTCTCTTTCTCCATTCGTTTTCCTTTGGCAACTAAACCAGTAATTGTTTTACGAATGAAAGAAGATTTTAATTTGTAAATAAGACTTAGGAAAGAAAGTGCTAGCGTAAAATTCTCTTGTACTTTGAAAAGAGATAGATCATAGTTTCGATAGATGTGCTGCTTTCCTCTAGAGCGATCTAACAGTAAAGAACAATCTGTTTTGAATTCGGTGTTCAATTTCGCAGCAATTCCTTTTGCAAAAGCATATTGAAACATCTGATTTCCCATCCCTCCTTTTAAACGAATAATGATCATAGCTCGCTATCGTATTTTTTCATTGTTAAACTCATTTTCAAACGCTGCTGTTCTTCTACTTTAGTACTTACCGCTAGAATATCAATTCCAATGTGAAACAAGTCATATTTATCTTTTAGAAATTGATAAGATGCATTCATCTCTTGTTTTGAAAGATGATTCATTTCATACAAAATAAACGAAGGCTCAAATTTATTTAAGTTTAATTGAGATAAAATTTTCCAGTCATAGCCTTCAGTATCTATGTGCAATACATCTAATTGCTCTATCTTATTCCTTTTAAACAAGCTATCTAATTGAATTCCCTCTAATACTTCCGATAGAATAAACGGCTTAATCCGATCTCCCAATTGTTTAACAATGTGATCTTGATCAAAAGAGCCTAGTTGATCGTACCAAAATGGCAAGTCTTTTAAACTTTCTTTAGCATTAGGGTTCACCCAATAAAACGTGAGTTGATCCCCATTATTAATAGCTACATTTTCAAATCGAAAACGATTCGAATCTTTATAATTAGATTGTAATCGCTGGTACAAATAAGGAACAGGCTCTACAAAAAGAGCCTTCCAATTCTTATTCATTTGGAGTAATTGATGTAAAGGATCACCAGTTTTTCCATCGTTTGAACCTATTTGAACAATAGATGCTTCCTTTGCTCCTAATACCATTTGAAACCAGTAAGGCGGATACTGAGCGTCCTTCAAAAATGGCTTCTTCAGCAGTTGTCTCTTTAGCCTTGCTAATAAAACTCTTAATTTCATGACCTTCCTACTTTTACTGTTTCCACCTCAACATGATCAATTCCCTTGTAAGTAGGTGCTTTCATAACCAATATTCCATCCCAAGAAGAACTATGATCTAGATCGACATTAGCTACTTCAGTAAAATTGTAGTCGAGTAATGTTTTCCTACAATCTGAATGTAGTTCATTTGAATGCGTAGAGATAAAAACAAAGCCTACTCTACCTTCTGATAACATTCGTTTACTTCCTTGTAGCATTTCCAATTCAAAACCCTGTATATCAGAATGCAATACATCCAAAAAGGCTATTTGATTCTTTTCGCAAATATCATCCACACATAAAATGCTTTGAGAATTGTTAGATTTATTGCCAATTCCTGCATGTATGAAAGTCCCTTCTCGGCGATTTAATCTAAAATTCTTTTTCCCATAATAAAGGTTCTTTCTACTTGGTTCCACCATATAACAATCGGTATTTGGAAACTTTGAAAGAAACCACATCGAATAAAACGACCAATATGCCCCCAATTCAAGCATGCACATCTTTTTATTTGGATCTAAGCTTTTCAATACCTCTTGAAAGATCTTTTCTTCCTCAGGTTCGTGTACTCCTTTATTATCTATGAGCATTTTTAAGAGCGGAAAACTATAATAGCTCAAAGGGTCTACTTTTATGTCATTGTGCATAATCAAGTTTCCTTCATTTATGCTTCCCGCCATATTGCTTCTAGGAATATTTCTATTTTCTGGAGCATCCATTACTTTTTGAATCCTCAGTTTCCAGTGTTCTCTCTGAATTTCAGGAACTGTTTCTAACAAGTCAGTTTCATTATTCAATATTTCTAGCAATCTTTTACTCTCTTTCTTTTCCTTTTTATTAAAATAGAAAGCAAATAAGCTAAATGGGAAATGCTTTGAATACAAAAAATTCTTCAATCGCTCTTTCATACCGTAGCTGTTATTAAATCTTTATTGCTCCATTTCTCAAATAAGGTCATATCTAATTTGTTGTATTTCTTTATCAACTCTATTTCAGTTTCGCTAGGTTGGGCATACGAAGATTCTCTTTCGTTTGGAATTGCTGTAAAAGGAACCTTATGTTCTTTCAAGAATTCAGATATTTCTTCTGAAAAGCTCTGAAAAGAGAGAATAGCATAAAAGCTTGACAAATTCTGCATCGCATTCTTCAGTGTTTCATCATTTGGCTCAGTCTCAATTTCTCCGGTAAGATAACGGCAAGTCATATTTCTTACTGCCCAGCATTTTTTAAGAAAAACATCTAAACCACGATCAGCAAACTTTTTATAAGGATATTCTTTATCAGAACGTAAGACCATTTGGTATTGCGACCACACCCGATCAACAGGATTACGAATCACTGTAAAATATTGATAGTTTTTAACTTTACATGCTAAAGAAACTGGTTTGTGAATACCCAAGTTCACAAATCGGGAATCGTCAGACTCTTCCAACATCCTATTAAGTGTCGTTCCTCCTGTTTTGGGAATATGAACAAATGCAATCTGATCTTTCTTAAAGTGATAATTGGGATTATGAAACCCGTTGGTATAATGCGTATAACGAATATACTTATCGGAGTCCATCACAAGATCATAGCCTTTAAATATTCCTTTTAAAACTCTTCTTTTGAATCGTGAGAGTTGGGTCTTTAGCTTCTTCATGAATCCCTTCCTTCTAGTTGCATAAGCTCAGCATGATTTGTATTCAACAAGTTTTCTACAAGCTTTTCCAATTTGTTTGTTGTCTTATATTGGAGATTAATCTGACAAAAATCAATCAATTTTGAATAAATTGATTGATTAGAAAAAATAGCTTCTATTTTCTCAGCGATGTCTTTACTTGTATCAACGTCTTTATCCGCCATTATTCCTATTCCATGATGATGTACTCTTGCCGCACAGCCATTCTGATCTGATCGTTTACCTGAATAGATGAGCATAGGAACATTAAAATGGATGCACTCATTAATCGTATGTATTCCTCCATGATTAATGGACAAATCTGCAATGGAAAGAATTTGTAACTGATTCACTCGTTTGAATACGTTAACATTGGAGGGCAATTCACCCAAGTTTGCTTTATCTATTAATCCTCCGAGACTGATTATTAAGTTCCATTCTAAATGCTCTCTTACTGCTTCGATAAGTTTCCTTAAAAAATTAAGATCGCCATTCTTAAAGGTACTCACCGAACAATAAATTAAACGCTTCCCTCCTTTCTTTAGCTTCTCAAAAGAAGCTTCTGCTTCACTTAAAACATCTTTTCGATTTGCATTCACCATGGCTCCTACATATTGTAAATTAGGCCTCACATCATGAGAAAAATCAAGCTCTTGAATGGTCATGCTAATTACAGGTAAAAGCTCGTAAGAAAACGGACCCGGCCAATAATTTTGAGGAATGTATTCTTTCGAAAATCCTATTTTTTTTGCATACAGTTGTAATATAGACCTTCTGTCAGTCCATCCGCTGCTCAGCTTCTTCTTTAAAAAGATTTTCCACCTACGTATATCAAGCTTTAACCATTCTAGGTTCAAACCTAAACGACTTCCCTTAAAGCTAACTCCTGGAATGGTATCTTCTAAGATTGGTGGTAAACCTTTTCTTTTCCAAGTAGAAAACCACTGACTCAACAGCACTACTTTGTACTTGGATTTTACCAACGACATGAGGTGTTCGTGCAATTCAATATCTATGAGTACCAGGTCAGGGTTTATCTCATCCATCTGATTCATAAACTTATCCATACCCAAAGCCTTTAACGCCTCTTCTCTTCTCTCTTTTGAGTGTAGAAATTTATGTGTTAATCGTTTAATTTTACCAATTGCTCCTTTATATGCAGGCACATCGAGTGCTGGTTCAAAGTTTACAGGTTTTAATTGAAGAAAAGGTAGACCTTGAGCTCTTACTTTCTCTTCTACAGCTAATGGACTAGCTACTGTACACTCATGGCCTGCTTGTTGCAATCGATTTACCACTTCAAAACTTGCGTTCAGAATTCCTGTTAGGCCAGATGTTATGCAGAGAATATTCCCCATTATTTGGAAGAGTTTTTAATAAACGTTTTTCTATACCTATCAAAATCTCCTAATACTTCAATTTGGTAGATTCCTATAGGTAAATTGGAAATTGATATCCTTTTTTGATGTATTATTCCTTGCTGTTGAATTCCCCCTAAAATAGTATAGATTCTATAGCTATGTATTTCTTTACCGAATGGAATTTCAATAGTTAAATGACTACTTGCAGGATTAGGATAAACTCTTAGTTCTTTGTCTTTTTGAGTACTTAAACTTTCTACACCGGTACTAATTCTTCCATCCAAAGTGGGCTTACCAATCATTAAAGAATCGAAATAAACAGCTTGCTTGTTACAGGTAATTGGGTGATCCCATGTATTGATTTCTCCATCATAAAGAATTTCAAGACCTTTTATTGGGCAGCTTACCGCTTGCTTTATCGGTGGGAGTTTTGATACAATAAATGATAAAGATAGATTATCGCACGCTCCATTTTCTCCGCACTTTTCATAACCCCAATTTCCTTTTCCATAAATGCCTTTCTCATGACCATTGTCAAAAACAAGTCCACTACAAATGGAACTAGTTGAATCAAACTCCCATTTATGAAAGGCAGATAGATTAGAAGAGTCAAACTTTATACTTTCTAAGTTAAAAAAGCTCGTATCTATAATTGGACGAATGCATTTTACAAAATTCTCGTTTGAATTTAACACCAATAAAGAATCAATGCTTATTGTAAATCTATCTCCCAAGCCAAG
>JAESST010000245.1 GCA_016763995.1 Flavobacteriales bacterium
CAGTTTCTAAGGCTGCGAAGCCGCCGGTATTCCATATATAAGTGTAAGGTGCGGTGCCGCCTGTTTCACTTGCCGTTACCTGTCCATCCGTGTCGCCATTACAATCAATTGCAGAGCTAACTGCTGCTGATGCAACAAGCATAGCAGCAATACTAAATCGTTGAGAGAAAATGCCATAACCACTTCCATCATGTGTAGATGTAGAATTCACCAAGCCATCGGCCCAAACCACCACCATGTTGTTAGAGATAGAATATGCGGCTACTTCAGCAAATTGCTGAAAGTCGGTTGTTCTAGTATTCATAAGAGTTTCAGTCCCACTAGTGGTCCCATCGGCATTGTAAGCCTGAAGGTAAATTCCGTCAAAACTTCCGTCTGTTCCATAGCTATTCCATGCCACTGCTGCTGAACCTTCTTTGGACATGCCAATGGAAGGATGGTTTTGAAAACCTGCCGTCGTGGTAGAAATCTGAAACTCAGAATCGTCAGTTGCGCCAGCATTCGTGTAGCGCTGTCCGTATATACCATCCTCATCACCGTCTTGACCTGCACTGGTCCATACCACGGTAAAATTCCCGGTGCTGTCCATAGCAATGTCTGGGGAAATCTGGTATCCGGAAACTTCAGTGTTTACCTGAAACTCGGTTCCTTGAGATACACCGGCAGAGTTGAATCGTTCGCAAAGAATGCCATGAGTCGTTGCATTATCCGAGCCCAAGATTTGCCATGTAACAGCAAAGTCTCCGTTTTCTTCAACACCTATTTTGGAGTAGCCGTTGAAACTGGAGCTTACATCATTGATCGTTATAATGCCCGTAAGATCTACTCCAATAGAGTTTCTAACTTGAGCATAAATGGTATAGGTAGACAAGTCATTAGAAACTTGTGTCCAGGTGACATACGTATTTCCACTGTTGTCCATGTGCACATCGGGCCAGCGTTGTTGACCGTTAGAGGATGTTCGGATGGAGAAAGCCGTAGTAATAGCTGTATGTGAACTTCTGTAAATTCTGCAATTCAAGGTCCAGCCCGAACCATCTTCCTCATCTTCTACCCAAACAATGGAAGCTCTACCATCTTCAGTAACGGCCACGGCTGGAAAACGCTGATCGTTTTCAGTAATACTATTTACTTGAAACTCAGAACCATTAAGAGTTCCGTCAGCATCGTACCATTGCCCATACACTCCAAATCCATCTCCATCTTGTCCGTCACTTTCCCAAACAACAAGGTAATTGCCATCGTCGTCCATGGCAACTTTGGCATTTTGCTGGGAGTTTACTGTAGTAGTATTCACAAGCGTATCCCCACCAATGTTTACAATTTGAGCCGAAAGGATAGAACTGCTTAGAAACAAAAAAAGTAACATGATGTTACTTTTTTGTAATAGACCAAAAAATTTTGAATCTTGAGTTGAAATATTCATTGTGCTATATTTAGAAAAATATTAATTATTTTGAAGCTGTAGTCGTACTTAGCTGTACAGATGAAATCTTTTGTTCCATCGCACTCATTCTTTCCTCGAAACCATTTAGCATAGCTTCATATCGTTGAATTTTATTTTCTTGCTCGCAAATCTTTTCTTGTTTCTTAATTAATGTACTAATTGCTAAACCTCTTTCTGATTCTAAATCGATTACCCTTTGTTCTAGTTCTTGAATAGATTTTACAATTGGAACAACAAATTCGGCATATCGCAATCCATAGATGCCAGTCCCTGAATCGCTTGGAATTTTAATTCCGCTAAAGTTATAATCGGTTAGGCTAGCTGCCTCTTGTACTTCTTGAGCGATAAAACCTGAATACTGCACTTTCTTTTGTGCTGCATATGCTTCTTTTAAATCATCTGGAACGGTTTGTCCGTAAAAATTTTGAATGGCTTCTCCATTTAAGTTGTAAGAAACCGGTCGTAATGCACTGATGAATTCAAGACCTGGAATATTTTCTTGAACATTGCTTTTGAATCGACCATCTGAAGTAGCAGTCCAATTCACGATTCCTCCAATAGAAGCAATAGCGTTGTTTCCGATGTATACTTCATTTGCAGAAGTTGCCGTTGCTTGATAACCAATGGCAACTGAATTTACATTATTTGCAGAAGAACTTGCCCCAATCGCTGTAGCATTCGAAGAATCTGTTGAAGAACCATCTCCTAAAGCAACCGAATAATCTCCTAAACAGTCTGAATCTGCACCAATAGATACCGCATGTTCCCCATCAACATTCGTATTATCACCGATCCCAACTGAATGCGTTCCGCTTATATTAGTTAAATAGCCCATTCCAATAGAATTAGAAACAGTAGTAGAACATTGTCTCCCAATAACTATCGACTCATTCCCATCTGCGTAAGTAATATAGCCCAGAGCCATAGAACCTCGATTATCGGCTCTAGCATAATTCCCCATAGCGATAGCATAATCATTCGACCCCTTAGCACTGTAACCAATCACGACAACATCATTATCATCAGGGCTAGAGTAGGCTCCAATAAAGGTAGTTCTACTTTTTATGGTACCGTTAAAATCAGCAAAAGCTCCTACCCCTACATTATCTTCCCCTTGCCTATTGGTATAACCGGCCCTTGCACCCAAATAGGTATTTCTATTTGCGTCGCTGGTATTGTTGGTTCTATTGTTATCGCCACCTGCTCTATAACCAACAAAGGTGTTATAATCTGCATGTTCCGTTGCAGATCCTGCTCCTTGCCCTAGCATAGTATTTCTAAATCCTACTCCAATATCTACTCCTGCAGAATCTCCCAATGCTGTGTTTTGAAACCCTGTAGTAACATCATACAATGCTTCAGAACCTACGCCACAGTTTCTATATCCGGTAGTGTTGTCATGACCAGCTGCTGAACCTATAAAAGTATTATCACTGGCTGTCGTATTGTTGTATCCTGCATCTTCTCCAATAAAAGTACAATCGTCACCTGTTGTATGATCTTCTCCTGCTTCATCGCCAATAAACACATTATCGTTACCTGCACTCAAACAATTTGCCCCCGCTCTTTTTCCGATAAATATATTATCCGAGCCACTAGTAATGCTTGACCCCGCCTGTGAACCTATAAAAATAAAATCTACTCCAGATGTATTATGATACCCTGCTTCTATACCGATAAAGACATTGCTAGTTCTATCTGAAAATGGACCATCACTAGTGCCTGTAGAAGCACTCCCTCCAGAAGTTTGATTATGACCTGCATCCTCCCCAATAAATACGTTTCCACTTCCTGAAGAAAGATTGGTCCCAGCTGAGTCACCAATTAAAACATTGTAATCTCCCGATGTGATGGAAGCCCCTGCTCCGGTACCTGCAGTGTAGTTATCCGTTTGGGCAAAAGATAGTTGAGCAATGGTAAAAAACCCAACTATAAGAGTCGCTTTTATTGTATTTTTTTTCATAATAAATCTTAAAAAGTCGAAGTTAGGATTTTTTGTATAAAACGCAATAACACATTGGTAGATTTTTAAAACGCAAGCAAATCACCTAACAAACAACAACTTATTTTAATAAATATATCTCTGAGGCAATAAATTGATAGCCATACTTATTCATGTGTCCATCGTAATTCCAATGCAAATTGATTTTTTTTTCTTTTTTAATCAACGCCGGTGTTAGATCATAATACTGAATATTTAATTGCTCACAATCTTTTTTTAAGATTTGGGCATGAATCTGATATTCTTTTGTCGTTAAACTTGGTTGATCCTTGCAAAGATTCATACAACTTTCCTTATCGTATTTGAGGTATTTATCCGTTACTTGGTTTCTTCCTGGAAGGTAATAAACTGTCAATTTTGTATTATTTTTTTGACAAAGTGCTTTGATAATTCCCAATTCTTTTTGAAGAGAAATTGGCTGTTTTAATGCGTTGGTTTCTTTTGCCAATAAATTGACCTTATAGTAATTCAAGCTTGCGTTTTGCATAGCCTTTTTTACTTTGGGACTTACTTCCTTTTGCAATAAATGTCCTTTTGTTGAGAAGGGATTGGATTGCTCGGGAACTGGGAATAAAAAAGGGAATGAATTCCTCCACCAGCGAAAAACAAGCGGTTTATTGTCGATTAAGCGATTTACTATCGCCATTAATCTCGGTGTAAAAGGATTTGAATATTCTGATTCTACCCGATCAAAAAACACTGTTTTTTTAAGAGAGAAATCGTTTGCGAATAATATCAACTTTAGTTCATCGGGATGAAAAATAGGAACAATATCGTTGATGAGCCTCAAATAAGAACTCATGCCAACTCCATTCATGCCAGCATTAAAAACTTCGTAGTTATCTCCAGCTAATTGTTGATACTGTTTAGGAATTGTATTCTTATCGTCTGCCATTACGCCTTCAATAAAACTATCTCCTATAAAAATAATGCGCTTCTTATTTGTCGATTTTTTGACTTTCCATGTATCATCTCTAAAACCATATTCATTTAAATGATGGACAAATACATAGTTTGTATCTAAAGAGGACTCCCAAGTCCTATTTTCCAAAAACATATCGGGATCATGGTATACATCGTTCTTTAATACTTGATAAGTTATTCTATTGAAATTGGAAACTTCAGGTATTGGAAAGCAAATTCGAAAAATTATTTCTTGGAGGACCAAAAGACTTAAAAGATAAGCGACTCTATATTTCAATTTTTTCATTTTGTTTTTAGTTGAGCAATGCTCATTACCCATTTTAAATCTTAAAACTATTTTTGGTGTTTAAATTTAATTCGATTTTAATTCGATAAACTTATGAGTCACCCCTCCATTGAGAATACAAAAAAAAGGAATTTACCGTTCTCTTCAACTTTCTTAGTCGGTTTGCTTTTTTTCACCTTTTATTTGTTGGGTGATTTTTTCCCTGATTACTGGTGGTCTACTCATTCTTCTCATTTTATAGGTAAGAGTCTTAAGTATGCTGGCTTCCTATTCGCACTGTTCTTTTTAATTCTCTCTTTTTTCCCAAAAGGAATTCAACAAATCAGCCGTTTGGTTCAAATTCCTAAAAAGCTCTCCCACCCCATTATCTGGTTCTTAAGCTTATTAATGGGCTTTCTTTTTTATCAGTTTCCTATGCTTGCTGATTTTTACGGAGAGGCTTACCTTCTAAACTCACAGGCTCATCAAACGGTTATTAGCGTTTCTCAAGAGGCGCATAACGAACTATTCACATTTGGTTTAAACCCTTGGGCGGGTCAGAAGACTATTTTTGCATTGATTAGCTACATCGCCTACTTCAGTGGAGAAACAATTTATACTTGTATTCTATATTTTGATGCTTTTTTTGGTTTTTGCTTTATGCTGACCTGGTTGTATTTTATTCATGGATGTCTTAAAAATTGGACCTGGAAGTTTATTTTAACTTTGGCAGTTTGTACCGCTCCTTTTTTATTGAATTTTTATGGGCATTTAGAAATTAACGCCATCGTATTATGGGTTAATTTATTCTGGACAACCCAGCTGGTCCGTTATTTTAATAAAAGAGATTCTAAATCTCTTTGGATGCTATTTCTTTTGTTCATCCTTTGTTTAAAGATTCATGCTATTTCCGTCTTGTTTGCCCCTGTTTTGATCTACCTCTGTATTGCTCATTATTTAAAAGCATCCGTATCTTCGAATTTTATTACGTGGAGAAGGATTTTTGCATTTGTTTTAGCACCGGTTTTTGCTATAGGTGCGTTCTGCTACTTTTTTGTTTTTAAAGATTATAATGATCCCAGAAACTTAGATTTTACGGTAACAGAGTACGATCGATTGTTTTTGCCCATTCTATCTCCGGAAGCACCTCTGGACCGATACTCTCTTTTCAGTTTTAACCATATATTCGATTATTTCAGTGAACTGCTGCTCTGGTCGCCCATTGCTTTATTTCTGTTGGTAGTTATCGTGATCTCCTATCGAAAAAGAGTCAACTGGCAGCAAGAGGAGTTGATCCTTACTTCGACCCTTCTCATCTTGTTTGCTTCTTTCTTTTTCGTTGTTAACCCCCTATTAAGCATGCAGATGGATTGGGACTTATTCAGTTTTCCTACCCCTATTCTTTTGGTTGTAACGGTATTATTGATTAAGCAATTAGAGGATTCTGATCTATGGATTAAAGCAATGCCTATCTGTTTTGCAATTGCAATTTTAAATGTTCCTTTCTTTATGGTGCATTCTTCTCGCACTGCTTTATCCCAAAAATTGGAGAGCTTAGGAATAAGAATCTATCAAACTTATTATGAATGGTCGGCACAAACTATTCACAATTCCTTTGGCTTAATTGAGAATGATAGAACTGCTTTACTTGACCGAAGGAACAAATTACTCTATAAAATAAGCGACTACTCTATTGAAGGGAATGATCGAGAATATGGAATTCTTTGGAGAAAAGGGGGCGAACAGTTTCTGAAAATAGAACACAACTATTCATCTGCTTACGTTTATTTGGAAAAGGCGTTAAGTTATTATCCTGAAGATAAAATAAGCATGTTTTATATGATTGAAACTTGCTTGCTTTTAGATTTACCTGAAGAAGCATATCAGTACAGTTTAGCCTTGCAGCCCAAAAATTACCCTAGCGAAAAAGCTGCTTCTATCACTGTTATTCAGAGCGCATTGTTTGCCTCTTATTACGATAAAGCCCTAGAACACTCCGAGCTTCATTTGGTCAAATGGCCCGATGACCTCACTATGAAAGAGATTAATTACAGGCTTAGCAATAAGCTTGCTGTAGAAGAATTAAAGAATTTTTTTATAAAGAATTAATCCTCAAATTCATTCCACTCCTCTTGTGATATGGAATAGCCCATAGCCCTAGCTTTTTGAATAAATTTCCTAGCCTCCGTTCTTTTTCCCATAGCTAAAAGCGTTTTTGCTTTCCAATAGTAGCCATTGGGATAGTTGCTATTGAATTGAATTACTTTATTAAAATCATTTAATGCATTTTCAATCGCCCTGCGCTTGTAATAAAATTGTCCTCGATAATAATAACTTTGAGCGTTGTTAGGATTTAATTGTAGTGCTTTTTCGTAAGAAGAGAACACCTGATCTACGACGTTCATTCGTTCATACAACAAGGCTAAATTCAGGTAGTTTAACTCATTGTTTGGCTCAAGTTCAGTTGATTTCTTAAAATCCGCTAATGCCGCTTTATATCTTCTTGTATTCAAAAGAACTAAGCCACGATTCAAAAAAGCCTCATACAGTGTTGAATCTATCTTTATTGCTTTAGAAAAATCTTGCTCTGCAAGGGCATATTCTCTTCTCGATAGATAGATCATTCCTCTATTGTTAAAAGTATAATAATCGTTAGGAGAAATAGAAATGGATTTATTCAGATCAGACAAAGCGACATCCTGCTGTCCTTTTTTAGCTCTAAAACTACCACGTTTCATGTAGGCAAAATAATCATCTGGATAAGACTCAATTACATCACTCCAAAGCGTTTCATCGTTCTCCCAAACCCCAACTCTTATCTCCGTTTGAATGCTTAAAAACCCAAGGTAAATCAATACAATTGTTTGAAATAAGATTTTCCATTTCCCTTCCAATTTGGCAAGTATGAATTTTAGAATAAGTCCCAAAGAAATGAACAAACCTAAGTAAGAAAGATAAGTATATCGCTCTGCTATTATGGCACTCCCCACCGAAACGAATTGTAATACCGGAAATATGACTATCAAAAAAAACAAAAAGCCAAACACCACTGGTCTATCCTTTCTATAAAACTTAATGATCAAACCGGTAATCAACAACAACGGAAAAATTGAAATTAATATAAGAAGCGGTATTTTGCCATCTAACATCATGGGGTAAGGATGTAAGGCGCTTAAATTTAACGGAACAATCAGTTTTAAAAGATACATAAACAGGCCATAAATAGGTACCAGAAACGTTTGAAGAAAAGGGGCATCTGCATTACTAGAGATAGCCCCAGCTCCGTCTTGTATTTTGATAACCATTAGTCCAAAAATTAAACTCAGGATAAAAAAAGGAATTTTCTCTAACAGTGTCTTTTTTTTGAATTTCCTGTTTTGAACATAATCTAACAGCAGCAAAACAACAGGAAAAACAACTGCCATCCCCTTCGAGAATAGGGACAGTAAGAAAAAGAACAGGCAGAGTAGATAAGTCCGATAAGTCTGCTTCTTTTGATAGTTCAAGTATTGCAGTAATCCAAGCAAGAAGAAGAAGACATACAATACATCCTTTCGTTCAGAAACCCAAGCAAAGGACTCTAGATGCATGGGATGAATCGCAAAAAGTAAGGCGACAAATAAGGCGATGGATTTATCTCTGAAAAGGCGAAATACAAAAATGTAAACCAATACCACATTCATTAAGTGAAGAAGAAGATTTGTTGTATGAAAAACTTTAGGATTCAAGCCATCAATAGAATAATCCAACGCAAGTGAAAGTATTGTAAGCGGATGATAGTTCCCTTGCACGATTACAAAGTTAAATTGATGAAAAATTGAATCCCAAGAAGTTATTTTCAGGTATTCATTTTCGAGAACATAGGCAGGATCATCCCACAATACCCACCCATTGTTGATCACAGGGAAAAGTAAAATAATGGAAAACAGGATGACTCCAACTACCGCAAAGTGCTGTTTTACAAGAGCTTTTATCTTATTAACAAATATCATTTAATAACAGTACTATATGGGAGCAAACATAAATTAATTTATGTTTGCTTTGCAGTAAACATTCAGTCAATTTTATCCCATGAAAAAAAAGCTTCTCTTTTTATCCTTTATTGTAAGTTCAATCATTTCGTTTGCACAACAAGTCTCTGTTGCTAGAAGTTTCATTGAAACCTCACTGCACATGATTAAAGAGAGTGGAATCGCCCCAACCGTTATTTCAAGAAACTTGTATTATACGAGTGCTGCGATGTATGACGCTTGGGCTTTTTATCAGAAAGACCATCGGCCTTTTTTATTGGAGATGCAGAATAAACAGTATACCAATAATTTTGATTTAAGCTATGTCATTCCTGACTCATTAGTCAATGATGCAATGATCAATGAAGCAATTAGCTATGCTGCCTACCGTATATTACTTCAAAAACACATTGAAATCAGTGGAAAACGAAGAACGGTCGATATTCTAGATTCTACCTTTGCTGCTTTAGGATACGATTTAAATTACACTTCTACAGATTACAAAAATGGACGAGGTGCAGCCTTAGGAAACTACATTGCAGCAAGCTACATTACATACGGATATACAGATGGTTCAAATGAAGATTCACAGTATGAAGATTTTTCATTTGAGATTATCAATTCATCGTACAACTTAAACTCCAGTGGGAATAAAAATTTAGAATTTAAAAATAGATGGCAGCCCATCAGCACCACTCAATATATGGACAAGAAAGGGCTAGATAGTACTTTGTTGGAATGGAATTTACCAATTGCAGATGATGAAAACACATTTCTTACCCCTCAATGGGCATTAGTTACTCCATTTGCTCTAGATTCAAAAGACGCCAGCTACGTTTTGAAAGACGGAAAGCGTCACCTGGTTTATTTTGATCCAGGCCCCCCACCTCAACTTGACTTTGAAAAGGACTCTTTACAATCAGAAGAGTACAAATGGAATTTTTTGTTGGTCGCTTTATGGTCTTCTCATTTAGACCCTAGTAATAAAGCAACTATTGATATTTCTCCTGCCCTTAGAGGCAATATAAAAAGAGACCCTAGTTCTTTAAAAGATCATTATCATCACGATGGAAGAACCGAGAATGAAGGGCATAGACTGAACCCGGCAACCGAATTACCTTATGAGAAAAACAGTGTAAATAGAGCTGATTATTTAAGAGTTATTGCTGAGTTTTGGGTAGATGGAATCAATACCTATGGTCCTCCCGGACACTGGTTTCAAATGCTAAATAGAATTAGTGATCATCCGGACTTTGAAAAAAAATGGGAAGGGAAAGGTGACGTTTTATCGCAACTAGAATGGGACATAAAAAGTTATTTTACTTTGGGTGGAGCACTGCATGATGCGGCCATTGCTTCTTGGGGAGTAAAAGTAGCTTACGACTATATTCGTCCAATTTCTGTCATCCGATACATGGCTTCACAAGGTCAATGTTCTGATAAAAATTTAGCAAACTATCAGCTTGAAGGATTGCCGTTAATCAAAGGAAAAATAGAAGTCATTAGCAAGAAAGATCCTTTAGCAAAAGTGGATGAAAAAAATATTGGTAAAATTAAAATATATGCTTGGAGAGGTCCTGATTATATTAATAATGTAAGAACTGATGTTGCTGGAGTTGGATGGATTTTAGCTGAAGATTGGTGGCCCTACCAACGTTACTCTTTTGTAACACCTCCTTTTTCAGGTTATGTTTCTGGACATTCTTGTTTTTCCTTTGCTAGCGCTACCATTTTGGAAAAGAAAACAGGCAATGCCCATTTCCCCGGTGGTTTAGCGGAGTTCACTGCAAAAAAGAATCAATTCCTTCTTTTTGAAGATGGGCCAAGTGAAGATATTACCTTACAATGGGCAACTTATAAAGACGCCGCAACTGAAACTTGCTTGTCAAGACTTTGGGGAGGGATTCACCCTCCATGCGACGACATGATGGGCAGAATAATGGGCAAAAAAGTTGCAAATAAAGCGTTTAAAACTGTTCAAGAATATTTTAAGAATTAATGGGCGATCCTAATTCAAAAGATTCAACCATTGTTGGTGGTGGAATTACCGGATTGACAACGGCCTATATTGCTGCAAAAGCAGGTCATAAAGTAAGGGTTCTAGAAGCTTCCGATAGCTTTGGCGGATTGATTAAAACATTCGAGGTAGGCGAAACACCAGTAGAATGTTTTTATCATCATTTCTTTTTACACGACAAAGAATTGAATTGGTTCATCAAAGAACTGAAGATTGAAGACAAGGTCATTAGTAAAAAGACTTCGATGGGTGTTTTTACCCAAGGCAAGGTCTATTTATTTTCTACACTTAAAGATTTACTTGCTTTTAAACCGCTGAACTTGTTCGATAAACTCCGGTTTGGTTTATCCACCATTTATTTAGGAAAGTTCGCCAACTGGAGAAAATCAGAAAGCATTGTTGCTTTAGATTGGTTTAAAAAATGGACTGGTAAGAATGTGGTGGAGTCCATCTGGAAACCATTGTTAAAAGTAAAGTTTGGCAAGTTTCACGATCAAGTACCATTGGCTTGGATGATTGGCAGATTAAAACAACGTTTTGAATCAAGAGAAGCGGGCAGTGAAAAACTACTCTATATTGATGGAAGTTATTCCATTCTATTAGATCAGTTGCTTTTTAAACTAAATGAATTAGGTGTCGAACTCATCCCAAATGCTAAAGTGGAAGCATTGATGTATGACTCTAATCGACTCATCGGTGTTCAAGTGGGTAACAAAACTCATTTTAGCTCAAAAACGCTCTTTACCATACCGAATAACATCACTCAAAAACTACTTGGTAATAAGTTAGTCTTACCGTCTATTGACTATTTTGGTGCTGTTTGTGTTATTCTAGAACTTTCTGAAAGTTTAAGTCCAGTATATTGGCTGAATGTTGCCGACGATAACTTTCCGTTTGGTGGAATTATAGAGCATACGCGTTTTGTTTCACCCGAGCAGTACGACAATAGACACATTGTATACCTTTCAAAATACTTTGCTCTAGATGAACCAATTGCAAAGCTAAACGAAGCACAAATTGAAGCAATGATGATTGAAAGATTGCCTGCCATATTCTCAAATTTTAACAAAAAAAGCATTCTAAAAACACATGTTTATCGTAGCTTTTCGGCAGCAACGGTTTGTGATCTTAATTTCTCCAATAAAGTTCCCAATGCTAAAACAGCCATTGATAATTTATTTGTTTGTAATATGGCTCATGTTTACCCGGATGAAAGGAGTGTCAATAATTCCATCCGTATTGCTGCGAATGCGTGTCAAACTATGGGAATAAAAATAGGTAATATCCCTAATGGAACTAGTTTGTCTGGTAAAATTGGTTTTAGTTGATGAACCTAAATCGTATTCATAATGACTGAGAAAATATGCTAATGTTAATTGACTATCCATGCAAAAAAACAATTTAAATTGACATTTTGAAATTTAAGTGCGATGAGTAAACAACTCTCCATCATTTTTATTGGAATCCTTTTTTGGCTTCTCTTTGTTTCCGCATTATTTGGAGGAGATGCTTTTTGGGGACTTAATTTTAGCTCTTTCCTAGATAGCTCCACCCAAATAACACTCTTCGCTTTAGCCTTATTCTTTATTTGTTTTACGCAATATCTTCCTAGCAATTTCAGCCCTGTAAAAAACGAAAAAATAACCAGCAGATTTCTCAGATTCGGCTTCTTGACTGCTGGGTTTTTATTGCTTTATTCCTTCCCCATTTTTGAAAATGTATATGGAGATTCTGTTCAACTCCTTTCTCGAATGGGAGAAAGCACCACTGCCTATTCTCAAAAATATATCTTCGCTTTATTCTCCTTGGACATCACCAACCCTAAACTGGGTAACTTAACTGTATTGAGCTTGGTAAGGCTTCTTTCTTATGGCTTCGATATCTCTCATCTTGCCGCCTTTCAAGTTATTGGAATAGTTTCAGGCCTTCTATTTTTCAATATCTCTTTTTCTTTCATTCATCAAAAAATTAAAAATAGACTGCTACAAATAGCCCTACTCCTTGTCGTTTTACTTAGTCCATTTAATCAACTTTTTCTTGGTCATGCAGAAATCTATGCTCCAGCTTTCCCCACTGTCGCATGGTACTTATTAAGCTTAAAATCGAGTTTTGATACTCCCACAAAGAAAAAAATCATCCTGCTAATTCTCTCTTTTATCCTCTGTGTGAAGTTTCATTATTTATTCATTTTATTATTTCCGACACTTCTTTTTGCCCTCTTAACTCTCACAAATTCAGAAAAAGCAAAAAGGGTTTTAACCTGGCGCTTCCTTTCTAAGTTTCTTCTCCTTCCTATTGTTTTAATTGGAGTATCGCTTTACCTTTTTGTTTTTAAAGACTTCAATGATCCACGATTTTTAAGCCCTGAAGTTAACTTATACGATCGGCTTTTTTTGCCCGTCGTTTCACCTAAAGCTCCTTTAAATCATTATAACTTATTTAGCCTGAATCATCTTTTCGACTTCTTTAACATCAGTTTTCTATGGTCGGCGGTCAGCCTTTTTTTATTGCTTGTTTTCTCTCTCTTTTATGTAAAAAAAATCAATTGGAATCAACCTATATTAGTTTCTACAGGCTTTTTACTTCTTTTGTTCTCCATGGTTTTCTTCGCTTTTAACCCATTACTGAGCATGCCGATGGATTTTGATTTGTTTTCTTTAGCAGCCCCATTTTTATTGTTTTTCAGCTTCTTTATTGTGGAACAGATTCAAACAGAAAAGCTAGCCAAATCCATTTCAGGTCCTCTCGTCGGAATTTCACTCTTTTCGATTGCCATTTTTGCATGTAATCATCAAAAGGATAGTCTGTCGTTGCGAATGGAAAGTATCGGCAAACATGTTTTTAAAAGTTATTGGATCAGATCTGCAGGAGACATTCAATTGGGATTGAATTTAGTGAAAGAACAACCTGAAGAATTCTTGAATCGAAGTATAGAAGTAGTTGAGGAGCTAAAACCTTTTGCTTTGGAAGGAAATGATTTGGAATATGCCACCTTATTATGGTCAGTTGGAAAGGAATACAGGAAGCAAAACGAATATTCCAAAGCGCTAGGCTTCCACTTAAAATCATTGAATTATTCCGAAAAAATACCGGCTAATTATATTGGATTAATGGAGTCGAACTACTATTTAGAGGACTTTAATGCGGCTTATCATTATTCTAAAGAATTGATTCGATTACAATATCCTACAGAAAAAAGAGCGTATGAAATTGGTGTTGATTGCGCTTTAAAAGCTGATGATCAACAAACTGCTCTAACATGGATGAAAGTACATCAATCTAGGTGGAAAACTGCTCAGTATACAGAGCTCATCATACAATTAGAAGATAACTAATTTGCTTCTCCTGAAATTCTAGCATAGAGCTGCTTCCCGATCATTAGGTAAGAGTTCCCTTTCATGTGGTCATCATAATTCCAATACAAATGCTCCTCTTTTTCCTTTTCCTTCAATTCTGAGGTAAAGTCAACATAAGGAAATTGATACTTGTCGCAGTAGTTTCTTAAAGCTTCTTGATGTTGATTATATCTCGAAGTCGTTAAATCCATGAAGTTTGAACAATCGCTTTTACAAAACTTTCTATCAAACTGATAATAGTAATTGCTTATCTGATGGCGAGCAGGAATATAACTCAGCACGAATTTTATTTGATATTTTCTACTGTACTCGTCTAAAAAAGAGAAAAATGCCCCAAGGCTCGCTTGTTGAGCCAAGCCATTTCTTTCTCTTAAAATCTGATTTAACTTAAAAGGGTTCGTTTTCCCTTCCATCATGCTGTTGCTAACTTCAGTCGTAAGGTGTTTTACCATTAAGTGTTCACGATTATACCACGGAAAATTTTTATCAGTAATAGAGGGCAAAAATGCCTTTCCCCTCCAATCAAAGCGAAATGGGATTGGAGACTTGTTTTTATACTGTGTCATCAATTCAATCATTCTCGGCACCCATAAATTGTAATATTCAGGTATTAAGTCTTCCTTCGGTATCACCAGATATTTATTGGACAAATCATTGGAATAAAGAACCAAACAGACTACATCAGGTTTAAAAATTGGCACTGCATCTGCAATTAATCTTAGGTAAGAATTGATCCCCACCCCCATAATTCCAAGGTTCATGCTCTCATATTCTTCATTTACATCTGCTTGATTGAACCCTTCTGAAACGGTTTCGCTTTGTTCAGCCATTATTCCTTCTAAAAAACTATCTCCAATAAATAGAATACGTTTTTTATTGGCGTCTTTCTCAACACTCCACTCTCTATCTCTGAATCCATATTGATTCAGTTCATGAACAAACTTATGAGCAGTATCTAAACCTGATTCCCAATACCAGTTGGAATTGCGATAAAAAGAGTATTTATTCCCTTTTTCAGCGCCTGCGACATAATTTGATCGGTCAAAATTTGAAAGTTCAGGAATTGGGAATAATAAACGAAGCCCTAGCTCTTGTAATACGAGAAGAATTACCATAAACAGCAATCCATTTTTCAGCTTAACAAACATAGCTATTCAATTTTTACAGCTACAGAACTTACTATCGTTTCTTTCAGAATATAATCGGGTCTATTTTTTACTTGAAAAAATACACGAATAATGTATTGCCCCAACAGTCCAATTGCTAAGAGTTGAATTCCTCCAAAGAGAATAATCATGAATAGTAATGCAGTAAACCCATCGGGAACTCCTCCCATGAAAAACTTTTTAAACACCACGTAAAAAAAGTAGGTTAAAGACACGCCAATGATAAACAATGCAAACCTTGCAATGAACTTTATCGGGAAATCACTAAAATTAAACAAACCACTGAAGGCAAGCTTGAGCAACTTTTTGGTAGAATATTTACTTTTTCCCAATAATCTCTCCTCTCGTTCGTATTCCACTCCTTTCTGCTGAAAACCTACCCAAGAGCGCATTCCCCGTATAAACTTCCCTTTTTCGGGCATTTCGTTCAGTATTCTTACAACCCTCATACTGATCAATGAAAAATCACCTGAATCAATAAAAATATCGCTTTCAGACACTTTACTTAAAAAACGATAAAAGAATTTATACAGAAAAACCTTAATAAAGGATTCCTTCCTTTTTTTCCGAATGGCATAAACTACATCAAAACCTTCTTTCAGATAGGGATAAAAATCATGCAACAATTCAGGAGGATCTTGTAAATCTCCGTCAATTATTAAAACTGCTTCTGTTGCATTAGCATGCTTTAAACCAGCAGAGATGGCGATTTGTTGTCCAAAATTCTTAGAAAGAAACAGCGAATGAATCTTTGGATTCGAAAGCGAAATAACTCTCATTTTCAGTGCAGTTTCATCTGAACTTCCATCATCTACAAGAATTACCTCAATGGATAGTTCACTCTGATCAATCAACTTTTGGAGTCGATTGATTAACTCGTCAAAAACAAGAGACTCGTTGTATAGCGGAATAACAATATTTATTTTCGGAGCAGGTAACATCAATTGTAGTGCTTTAAATCCTAAATCTTTCGACTAATTAAACAGAACGAAAGTATATATTTGATCTTTAATAGGCTTTAGAATCTCACAAATAATAAAAAGGTTTTCAACTCCAATCTGATTAATATCCTTAAATCCTTGAAAATAAAAAACAAAATAGACTTTCTTAATATTATCCTGATCCCCATATGTGGTGTTTTGGCCTACTTTTTCCCATTAAAAGTTTTCATTTTATCTTTTTGTATTCTTGGCCCCTTGCATTACCTCACAGAGATAAACTGGTTAAATGAAAACCGTTATTTTTCTGCCCTTGGAAAGAAAAAATGGCTAATCGTAGGTCTTATTACTTCCTTTATTTTAATTGTACCAAGGCTCTATTTTGAACTTATAGTAGAAGATGAATCTTCTTCTTTAACCCAGCTCATAACTAACATCAACTATTGGTCGAATGGAGCCATTTTCTCCTGCTTACTGCTAGCTATAGCATCTCCGTTTATTAAGAAAAAGCGCGATTGGTTAATAATCGCCTTAATAGCAATAGCCTCTTCCTATTTTCTCAATGAGTACGAAAGCTTTACTATTATTATTGGAGTATTGGTTCCAACCATATTACATGTCTATGTTTTTACCTTGCTCTTTATGTTATATGGAGCTAAAAAAAATAAAAGTAAAACAGGCTATGTAAGCATTGTTCTCGCCATCATTGTTCCTGCACTCTTTATTATTATACCAATAGATCCAAGTAATTTTTTGTTCGACGATTATTTTAAATCAGCCTTGGTTGATAATCATCTACATACCACCCCTGTTCTATTTTCAAAATTTTTAGGACTGTCTGATGGAACTAGCTTCTTCTTTTATGAAGATCTTGAATTGAGGTTAATGATGTTTATTTCATTTATCTATCTCTACCACTATTTGAACTGGTTTTCGAAAACGACCACGATATATTGGCATAAAAATTTAACAAAGAAACGC